>DNWZ01000362.1 GCA_003506095.1 Planctomycetaceae bacterium
CGCTGAGCATTGTTTGCAACAAGGCTGATGCAGATCGTCGTGGTCGCGCCGTCGCCAAGAAGTTAAAAGCCGAAATCGAACGCCATATGTTCGAAGTCGCGGTGCAGGCCGCAATCGGCAGTCGTGTGATCGCACGGGAAACGATTCCGGCGATGCGAAAAAACGTGACGGCAAAGTGCTACGGCGGCGACATCACGCGAAAGCGGAAACTGTTGCAGAAGCAAAAGGAAGGTAAGAAACGAATGAAGGCCGTCGGCAATGTCGAGATCAGCCAAAAGGCGTTCATGGCTGTGCTCAGCGGTGGCGAGCCGGAATCGAAAACTTAACGAAGTCTTTGCGGTACGATCCCTTTTCGAGTAGAGCCCAGTAGAATGGGGACGCGATGACTCGCACCCACCTGCCTATTTGGTTTCTCCCCACTCCTCATCACAGGATCGTCCGCCATGCAAAGAACGATTGGATTATTCTGCGTCGCCATTTTCGGTTCGCTGAACATGTTGGCTACGCCAGGATTTGCGCAACAATATCGAACCTACTTCGGCACCTACACGACCGGCGACAGCAAAAGTAAAGGCATCTATACCGCGTCCTTTGATTCCGCTACCGGGACGTTATCCGATCCAGTTCTAGCCGCCCCATCCGCCAATCCTTCGTTTCTGGCGATCGATGCGAAACGTGGATTGGTTTTCGCCGTCAACGAAATCAGCGAGGGTGAAGGGCGAGCCAATGCGACCGTCTCGGCCTTTCGGATGAAACCCGATGGAATGCTGCAGTTCATCAACTCCAAGCCCTCGCACGGTGGAGCCCCTTGTCATTGCAATATCGATGCGACCGGCAAATTCTTGTTGATCGCAAACTATGTCGGAGGAAACTTGGCCGTTTATCCGATCGCCGCCGACGGATCGCTTGAAGACGCATCATGCATCGTCAATCACGAAGGCAGCAGTATCGACCGGTCACGCCAGCAAGGGCCGCATGCCCACTCGATCAACCTTTCCAGCGATAACCGATTCGCTTACGCGGCGGATCTGGGAACCGACAAAGTGATGATCTATCGGTTCGACGAAAACAAAGGAACATTGCAAGCCGCTTCGCCTGATTCCGCAGCCGTGACACCTGGCGCAGGTCCGCGACATTTTTCGCTGCACCCTACAGGAAAGTTTGCTTACACAAATCACGAATTGACAGCGATGGTAACCGGATTTAGCCGAGACACGCAAACGGGAGCTTTGACACCTGTATCGACAGTCTCCACTTTGCCCAAAGATGCGCAAGTGCGAAAGAGCACCGCTGAATGCTTGGTCCATCCCAATGGCCGATTCTTATATGTTAGCAACCGAGGTCACGACAGTATCGCTTGTTATAAGATTGACCAGTCTACTGGTGAAATGACGTTGGTTGCGATCACCTCAACTCAAGGCCAAGAGCCGCGAAACTTCGTGATCGATCCGACCGGCAAATGGCTACTGGCCGCCAACCAGAACTCGGACACCATCGTCGTCTTCGCGATCGACCAAAAGCTGGGGTCGATCTCGCCGACCGACAATCGGATCGAAGTTGGTCGCCCGGTCTGTGTGCGAATGCTGGTTCATGCCGCTGAGTAATTGCGGTGGCTTGCCGCCACGGCACCGCTTGCCAATTTTTATTTTTTTTCTCGAAGTGGCTTGACGGAATTGCCCCGCCCAGCCAAGCTTTATTGAGATCGATTCTCATTAGCAGGATTAGTCGCCGACGACGCAGCCAGCCAAAGCGCCAGCCACGCTCGGAAGAGTTTTCCCGTTTGCAACGTTGCAAACGGGCATTTTTTCCCCCAAGTGTTGCTGGAGAAGCCTTCCATGGCCAAAGTGAAGTGTGGTGGTGCGTCTGTATCCCGACCCCAAACGTCTGGAACTCGCGTCGTAAAATCGGGTGGTCTGCCTGCTGGCGGGTTTACCCTCGTGGAATTGCTGGTCGTGATTGCCATCATCGGAATCATGGTTGGCCTGCTGTTGCCTGCGGTTCAATCGGCACGCGAAGCCGCACGGCGGATGTCTTGCCAAAACAATCTGAAGCAAATCGGGTTGGCGATTCACAATTACGATTCCGCATTCAAACAATTTCCCAATGTGAATGCGAACAACACCTTAACAGGTGGAAGTTTGTTCACAGCGATCTTGCCGGTGATTGAGAAAGCGAACGAGTTTCAGCTTTATGACTTCAACCTGGCCAATTCGCACCCGTTCAACCAGGCAGTAACGGGACAAACGATTCCGTTTTTTCTTTGTCCCTCGTCTCCTTTGCGACGAGTGGTTCCCGGATGTGACGCCGACAGCGGTCGGGCCGCGGGAAACTATGCATCGTCTATCGGGACACTCGATTACGATCCGTACTGGGCTTTCTCGGCTCGGCCGCGCCCGTCGCTCAACGGGGCGATCGTCTACACCGACACGGTCGAGCGTCGTACCAGTTTTCGAGATTTCATCGACGGCACTGCCAATACATTGATGATCGGCGAAACCGCTTATAACCTGCCAGATTACAGATTTACGAGCGGTGGCTGTGCAGGTCAATCACGATTTTCGTTCACTTACTGGAGCAATCCTTTCCCGGGTTCGACCGCCATCACAACTCAATTTGCTTTCAATCCCAAGGACCGACCTGGTGATGGGATCTACAGCGCCAATTGGGTGCGTTCGTTCCGCAGTGATCACGCCGGTGGTGTTCAGTTCTGCTTCGTCGATGGTTCTATCCACTTCATCACCGACAGCATCAATGCTCGGGTATTGGATGCGCTGGCGACCCGTGCTGGCGGCGAGGTGATTGACCACAATGCCTTTTAAAACAACTTCAAGCTTGGGTCCCTTTCGAAGCTTGCTTTTGTTGGCCAGCCTTGGCTGTGCCGCTTCGGGTTGCGGCGGCCCGGCCGAATCGTTTACCCGGGCGGCCGTCAAGGGAACCGTAACGCTGGATAACCAACCGCTGGACAGTGCAACCATACGTTTTGTCCCGACTGGTGACACGGTCGGACCGAAGACCGAGTTTCCGATCAGCCAAGGCCAATTCTTGGCGAGTCAATCGTTCGGCCCGCCGATTGGCGATCACCGAGTCGAGATCGACGTGATTGACCAGCAATGGCAGCACGACGATGAACAAGCGATTGAGAAACTGCAACAATCGCCGAGGAAAAAGATATCGCGTGCCGTTTTGCCAGATCGGTATCATAAGATGAGTTCGTTGACTGCAACCATTGAACCCACATCGGATGAAAACGCCCAGATTTTGACATTCCCTTTGACCAGCCGCCCTTAGCGTGGCAGTTGGCAAAACACTTTCCACCTAGGCCGAAATGAGAATCAATCACATGTTCACTCAGGTAGCCAATCGCGTGATGATCGCAACGCTTGCGATCTACGCGTCTTTGGGGTCAATCAACATTGCCAGTGGCCATTTCATTTGGCTGGCCGTTACTGGCCAGGACAAATCGTCTGGCCAGCTGGCCGATGCGGGCGACGCGACGGAGCCTGCGTTGGAAGTTTATTTCGGCGAGTCGGCAGCGCCGGATAATCCGAAATTGTTAGACATGTTGTCGAAGATGCAATTGTGGCAATTGGCCAGCGACGCCGACCCGCAACCGATCCAAGCGACGCGTCAAGGTGATTCGTTGTCTGCGAAGATCAGCACCCAGAGCAAATCGGGTGATCAGAATGCGATTTATGTCGCCAGCCATGACTTAGGCGTTCGCGACAAGGGCGGCGAAAAGTTTCGGCTGATGTATTATGCCAAGACGGGGCCGTCTGCGAATTCTCCCGCATGGCAAAAGGTCAACGTTGCCCAGACGATCGCGTTTGACATCGTGCCACAGATCAGCGGCGGCAAAATCGAATTGAAGTTGCAATTCAATGGTTCGCCGGCCGCTGATTGTGAAATCGTGATTCTGGGTCCAGATGACAGCGACGGCGAAGACTTCGAAGGAAAGTCCGATGCCGATGGCAAGTATGTTTTCGGTGCGACAATGCCAGGGCGGTATTCGATTCGTGCTCGGCACGTCGAAACCACTGCGGGCAAAGTGGGCGATGACGCATATGATGTTGTGCGACATTATGTAACTCTCACGTTGGATGTTCCCGCGTCTTCTGTACCGATGGAAGTAAAGAACCTTGGCGAATTGCCAACCACGCTGACCAGCTTTGGTGGAGCCGTGTTGGGCGATTACGTTTACATCTATGGTGGCACCAAAGGGTCGTCACACGATTATTCAAGTGAGGTGCAAAACGAGTCGCTGATGCGAATGCCAATCGCCGGCGGCCAATGGGAAACGATCGCCAAGGGGCCACGTCTGCAAGGGCTTGCTCTGGTCCCGCATGGCAATAAGCTCTACCGCATTGGTGGTTTTGAAGCACGCAATAAGAAAGGCGACGAACAAGATTTATGGTCTGTCGGTTCGGTTTCAAGTTTTGACCCGAAAACCAACCAATGGTCCGATATGCCCGCATTGCCAGAACCTCGGTCATCGTTCGATGCCGTGGTGATGGATGATCACATCTATGTCGTCGGGGGTTGGGGCATGGCTGGCGGTGGACGCAGTACTTGGCATGAAACAGCTTGGAAAATGGACCTGACACAGGACAAGCCACAGTGGGCCGCGATCGCCAAAGCGCCTTTCGAGCGTCGTGCACTGGCGCTTGCCGCCCACGATGGCAAATTGTTTGCAATCGGCGGAATGACTTCCGGGGGCGAGACGTCGCTTGAAACCGATATTTATGACCCGAAGTCAGACTCTTGGACCCGGGGGCCCGAGTTAATCGGTGAAGATGGCATGACCGGCTTTGGCGCGTCGGCCTTTGCCACCGGCGGAAATCTTTACATTTCGACCGTTGACGGCAGTTTTCAACAGTTATCAGCGGACGCATCGAAGTGGAATGTGATCGCACAAACGTCGACGGCGCGTTTCTTTCACCGCATGCTGCCGGTCAGCGAAAACGCGTTTGTGGTTGTCGGTGGATCGAACATGCGTGGCCGGATCACGGCCGTTGAACGGTTCGAAGTCCCATCGTTGGCGAAGAAAGATTAATTCGCTCGCGGAAACGATCGGCACCAAACGCCCTTCTCTTCAATCCGCCTTCGCCCATCGATGCGAAGGCGGACGATCGGCTATGCCGCTGGAAACGAAGTTTTGCTAAACTTCGCCGATGAGTAAGCCCAAACGAATCGCGAACAAGTTTCTGCCCTGGATTGATGCCAGGAAAAAGCATCGTCTGACCCACATGCAGGTCCAAATGGCCCGCGAACTCGGGTTGAATCCACGCCGGATCGGCGGCTACGCCGGAAACGAAAAAGATCCTGACCGGTTGTCGCCAGGCGAGTTCATCGAAGCCCTCTACTTCAAACAATTTCGCAAAGCGCAACCGGACGTCGTGCAAACGATCGAACAGTTGGCCGAAATGCATGAAGAAAAGCGGGCCGAGCGAATATCGGCCAAGCTGGCTCAAGCAGCCCCCGCTTCACCGGACGCATCGGTCGACGAAGAATTGGTCGACGAAGAATTGCCTCCACTGGGCCAGACCCCTTCTCAGACGGGCTCTCAATCTTGACCAAACAAATCATGCAAACACCGACCGCCGAAGTGATTGCAATCGGCGACGAAATGACCAGCGGCGCGCGCCTCGACACAAACTCTCAATGGCTTTGCCAACGGCTCGGCGAATTGGGAATCACCGTTCGATTCACGACGATGGTTGGCGACCAAATGCAGGACAACGTTGATGTCTTTCGTGCCGCCTGCAACCGAGTTGACTTTGTCATTTCAACCGGTGGGCTTGGGCCGACGGCTGACGACCTGACCCGCGACGCAATCGCACTGGCGTGTGATCGACCGTTGGAATTGAGCGAATCGGCGCTGCGACACATTGAGTCGATGTTCAAAAATCGCCAGCGTGAAATGCCGCCGCGAAACCGAGTGCAGGCGATGTTTCCGCAAGGCGCTCTGGAGATTCATAACCCACGCGGCACCGCGCCCGGGGTCGATATTACCGCCACTTTGAACGGCCAACGAACCTCTCGCATCTTTGCGTTGCCGGGCGTCCCGGCCGAAATGATGGAGATGTTTGACGCGACCGTCACGCCAAGAATCATCGACCAAATCGGTGGCGGACGACTGGTGATCAAAAATGCGGTGATTAAGTGTTTTGGTATCGGCGAAAGCGATATGGAAACGCGTTTGGGCGAGATGATTTCGCGAGCTCGATTCCCCCGTGTCGGCATCACGGTTAGCGCCGCAACAATCTCGCTGAGGATCGCCGCGCAGGCCGAAACCGAAGCGGATTGCGATGACATGATTCGTCAAACGCGGGCCGAAATCCTGGCATCGGCAGGCGAGTTCGTTTTTGGCGAAGGCGAAAAGTTCGAATTGCAGCACGCACTCACGGAGATCCTCGTTTCGCGAAACGAACGAATTGGGACGATTGAATCTGGGCACGGATCACGCGTCTGCAATTGGATGTCAGACGTACAACCGGGTGACACCTTCATCGGCGGCGTTGTGACAAATCAATTTGACCACTCGGCGGTATCCCTAAGAGCTCGAATGTCTCAACCGGGATCAGGGGTCACGGGGGCCGACTGGTTGTTGGCGATCGAAGGCTATCCTTCGTTGAACACCGAAGATGATATTGTGGCTGAATTAGTATTCACATTCTGTGGTCACGACCAGCAACATTATTGGCAAAGCCACCAAAGATTGGGCGGGCACCCTGGTATTTTGCATGCGAGGATCGGAAAAGCGGCACTCGCGTTTGCCAGATCTTGCCTTTTCAATCTTGGCAATTGACGTGCCAGGCTATCTTTAAACAGTCGCTTCGATTTCAGCGACTTTCTAATTGACGATACTTCTCTTCATATTTGCGAAACAACGACAAATGCCTGTTGCCCAAGTCAACAGGTCGGCCATGGATCATGGCATAAGTGACCTGGGATTCAACCAGCAGCGGGTCACCTTGAACCACCATCAACGTCGCTTCCTTGCCGACCGCTAGCGACCCGATCCTGTCGTCGACCCCCAAGATTTCTGCCGCTGATAAAGTGACACTTCGCAACGCGACTTCCTGGTCCAGTCCGTAGGCAATCGCATTTCCGGCATGGTAGGGCAGGTTGCGGGCATTGGATGCGCCGCCGGGGTATCCGGTCTGTTCGGCCGCGATACAAAACCTCACTCCGGCGCGATGNNCATAGGCATCGTCGCGACGAATCGGCAATCGATAGGTTCCCGGCAAAATGACGGAGACCTGCTCACGTTTTAACAGATCACTGCAAAGTCCGGCATCGTATCCGCCATAGATCACAAGTTTTAACTTTCGCTCACTGGCATACAGAACAGCCGCTTCAATTGTCGATCGGCGATCGGCGGTCGCGATGATCGGCAATTCACCGTTTGCAACCGACACCAGCGATTCCAAACGCAGATCAATCGGCTGGCCACTGGGATCATCCGCGCGACGTTTTTCATAACGTTTGGCCGAATCAAACAAGACGTCAAGTTGACGGTAACGTTCAGCGCGTTGTTTTGCGATTTCCGCGATCGATTCCCCGCGAGGTTCCATCGCATCCCACGATACAATCATCGCTGCGGGCCCTACCATCAACATGTCTTTCCAAGTCCAACCGTCCATCCGAACAACGGCCGCTTGGCCGGCAATGTAAGGGCCTCCCGGCGCAACAAGACTGGTCAAAACGCCTCCCGCACGGGCCACAGGAATCAGCTCGCTGTCCGGATTGATCGCCACCCAAGACCGGACATTCGGATTCAACCGCCCCGTTTCCTCTCGATCGATCGTCTCTTTCACCGAATCGATTTCGCGCAATCCGATGTCTGAATAAGCATTGATCAAACCGGGATAAACATTCATCCCCGCCGCATCAATCCGCGCGGCGTTCTGCGGGATAGCGACCGCTGGCGACTCGCCGACCGCTGTGATCTTGCCATCTTCAACGATCACCACACCGCCACGAATCACGCCTGAATCGATCGGATAGACATCGCCACCGACAATCGCGACCGGACCGCTGGGCAATTGGCCCGGAATCTGGTCGTTGGCCACCGCGACAGGAGAGTGCACGACGAGCAAAGCAAGGACGCCGCCCAAACCAAGACATGCTGCAGTTTTAAAAAGTTGAGAGGTTAAGGTTTTCATCGCAAGATTTTTTTGCGTAATTTGTAACGAGCGGGTCATTTAAAATCCTATTACCTCTGTGCGTCCCCGGCCGTTTTGCCCGCTTCGCTTTCGCTTGATTGATTTCCAGACGCCGCCTGGGTCAGTCGGCCTCCGCGAGCCGAACAATAGATGTCGATCCTATCCCAACGATCTTCTTCGGCGATTAGGCGTTGGGCTGTTGGGGCATTTTGATCCGCGGGCGATTCATCTTTGTCCGATTGATTCGCAGGATTTGCAGCAGCGTCGGTCGGCTTTTTCTTTGCCGCAAAAACGGCTTGAATCAACTTTGCCCGCAACTGCGACTCTGTCTGGCGCCGCAGCGCATCCGCTTGGCGAGTGAAATAAGGGCGTCCATCGATCCAAGTCTGCTCGCACCGCGATGTCGTCGACATCGGCCGACCGCTCCAAAGCACCAGATCCGCGTCCTTGCCCACTTCGATCGAGCCGACGCGATCTTCGATACGCAATTGTTTTGCGGGATTAAGTGTTACCATCTTCAGGGCATCCTCATCGCTCGATTCGCCATACTTAATTGCCTTGGCGGCTTCGGTATTGAGATGGCGTCCCAGTTCGGCATCATCGCTGTTCATGGACACAATGATTCCGCGCCCCTTTAGCAGCGATGCATTGTAAGGAATCGCATCATAGACTTCGACCTTATAAGCCCACCAATCGGCAAAGGTTGACGCCATCGCTTGGCTTTCCGCCAACAGTTCGGCAACCTTATAACCTTCCAGGATATGCTGCAGCGTACCGACACGAACATTAAACTCCTGCAGGACACCCAACAGCGCCGCGATCTCATCTTGGCGGTAACTATGGCAATGAATCCAACGCTCGCCACGCAAGACTTCGGCGAGTGCTTCTAAACGCAAATCACGACGGGGCGGCAATGCGGCACGATCACCCGAACGCCAATCACGCCACTTTTGGTCGTATTCCCGCGCGGCGATAAAACGGTCGCGCAACAGTTGTTCGACACCCATGCGTGACAGTGGATAACGCGATCCCGCACCGTCGCGCCAAGTGTCACGTTTAACATTTTCGCCAAGTGCAAACTTAACACCCGGCGGCGCCGATTCGAACTTCAGCCGCTCCGGATCGCTGCCCCAGCGCAGTTTGATTACTTGATTTTGGCCACCGATCGGGTTTGCCGAGCCGTGCAAAATATTAGAAGTCGTCAATCCGCCAGCGAGTTGGCGATAGATCGCAATGTCAGTGTGATCGATAAAATCACTGATGCGAACATCTGCCGTGACCGCTCGCGACGCCTCATTCACTCCGCCGTCGGTCGCGATGTGCGAGTGGCAATCGATCAACCCAGGCGTGATATGCATTCCGCTGGCATCAATCACCTGCGTCACGGAATCTTTTTTACCAGCGTACTGCTTCGCCAGCCCCGAACCGATCTCAACAATTTTGCCAGCCTGGACGCGGATATCCGTCGTTTCCAATATCCCCTGAGGACCACAAGTCCATACCGTCGCACCAACAAAGATCACATCAGCCGGTTGCGCCGGTATCGCAGTAACACCGCCAGCGCCCAGCGGCCGTGTGATCGGAAAATCCAGTGGAGATTCATCCGCCGCCTTATTACCAGGATCTTTGTTGTCTGGATCTTTGTTGTTAGCAACCGAAGTTTTTCCTGTCGCTTGACTGTCTTCTTCGATGGGACCATCGTTCGCAGGAGACTTCGCGGATGTGATTGTAAGTTTGCTGATCTCGCCATCGGGCCAAACGATTTCGCCATCCAAACGGATCGATGCTTTATCTTTGAGTGCGTCTTGGGGTGTGATCAGAATGGTCACCGGTGCGAACCCAACTGGAAGATTGGCCGACAGTTTGGCGGCGTCGATTGCAGCTGTTAAGCGGTCACGCTGGGCAACCAAATCTTCTAACTTCGCAATTTGCCGAGCCGGTTTTTCATTATCTGATTTCGCGTCTTCAACCGGTGGCTTTACTTCTTTTGCTGGCTCACTCTCATCGGGCTTTGGGGGCGCTTCGATTGAAAAGGAAGCTTCCACACGTGCCGCTTTTTCTTTCTCGCCAGATTTATAATCGACAGCTAGTTCGATCTCCGTTAAACCGCCTTTCGGTGGTGACAGTTTGACGACCCACTTGCCGGCCAACGACTCGAGCCGATCGCTCGGTGTCGTTTCGGTCGCATGGCGATAACGGCGTCCAGCGACCCAGGTTTCGACAACCTTCGCTTGATCGTCAAAAAGATCGCCATCAACCACGATTAAGTTGGCCAGTTTACCTGCCGTGACGGTTCCAAGCCGTTTCTCAAGTCCGATCAATTCCGCAGGAATGGTTGTCAGCGACGCGAGAGCTTGGTCATGCGACAGACCGCGTTTAACAGACTTACGAACCGCCGACAAAAAGTCGGATACCTTTTCTAGCCCGGCTGTCGTGATCGCAAATCGGACACCTGCCGATGCTAATTTTGCAGGGTTTTCGGGTGCTAAGTGCCAGTGCATCAATTCGGTCAATGTCAACTCGTCAGCAGATTGAGCGGTTGAAACGTCGGGGGCTTTGGGGAATGCGACAGGCAATAGCAATGTGCGATCGGCTGCGACAACGCTATCGAGCAATTGGTATTCGCGGCCCGAACCTTTCAAGATCACATTGATTGAATACTCACGAGCGATCTTATCAGCGCGTCCCACAAATCGTTCATTTGGGCAATCGACGATAAAGAACTGTGACTCGATCGCATCAGCAATTTTCTGTAAAGTCGGATCATAAACCGGCGCAGTCGTTTTGCGATCAGATTGATTCGCCAGCGTTGCCTGTCGATACCAATCGGCATCGATTAAGGTCTGCCTGACAAGGGCCACCGCGCCCATCGGCGATTTGGGAAAATCAGCACCTCCGCCACGACGCGGAACCGTCAACTGAAGATGTTGCGCGACCGAATCTTTCAAAATGGGCGACATCCAAATCGGTCCGCCCGTCAAAACCGCATGACTCTCGCCGCTGAAGATGCCGCTGTTGGGCGCGATCAATTGCGCCGTGATTCCCTGCTCACGCAGCGACGCGGCAGCCGGAAACGTACTGTCGCTACCGGCTGATGAACCACCCGTTGCTGCGGAAGGAACCGCTGGCGACTGACCAGGGGCGACCAGACGATGCCAATGTGGGTTTGCAGTTGCCGAAGCCGCTGGGTCCGATTCGCCCCCCATATCGACCAAGCCGGCGTAAATCGTTTTGCCTTCCATGGGAATCACTTCTGCACCCGGAGGGATTGGTACATCCGCGCCGACAATTCGAATCGAATCTCGCTGGATGATCACCGTGGCTCGCCCAAGCACTTCGCCAGGAGCGACCATCACACGCGCGTTTTGAAGGGCGTAAAGATTTGCCGACGGTTCTCGGATCCCCTCGGCGGGCCGCGTGGTCGCAGGATCGAGCGTTTGAGCAACACTGGTTCGCAGCAACAAGCAAATGACAACGATCAAACAGGGCGCAAGCCGAACAAACGGAAGTCGTGAGCTTCGTGACATGATGTGCATCAGCGTTGAGAGTCGGGATCATCGATCGGTGGCATTGGTTGCGATTGGTCGTCGCTGTAGAAGCTGCGCACCAGTTCGCGGGTTTTGCGGACCAATTGGTCGATCTGTTCGTAACTAGGGTCTGGGGCTGGCATGACAAAGTAATCATCGGTGATTCCCAGCGTCTTGCGTCGTTGTCGAGCCGATTCGGGATCCGCATCGAGAAACGATTCAGCGAACTCGAAGTCGCGATCCCAAAGGATTGCGGATGCCAAACAATCGACCCACACTTCCCATTCACTCAGCACGACTCGAGCCAACTGTGCATCCGTGGCTACTTCGCTCCAACTGCCATCATCCTCCAGCACTGCCAGACACGCATTGTGGACCAAACGACGCCATTGAACATCGGCAGCGGTTGGTTCCAATTTCCCCCGATCGCTGCCTATCAAGCGAACATCTTCAACGGGGGCCAGAGAATCAGACCGGTAGAAGTCGATTTCGATTTCGATCTGATCACGCACCTCAGCATAAATGGCTGCGATCGTTGCGTCATCGATTGCCGACAAGCAATCATGCGGAAACGGAACATCCGTCAATAACTGCAAAGCGGCGTGATGCAACACAGCGATTCGCTGGGTGATCGTTAAGGAGTCGAAAACTGAAATGCCCGTTTGACAAACTGCTGCGTTTACCGGTTGGTGCGATTCATCGTCGCTGTCGATGTAGTCGGATAACTGATCGATCATGACATCGATTGTGTTGGCCAACAGGATCGCCTCTGCTCCGCGCAACGTCCGATTTCCATCGCTGGTGGGCCACATAACGAACGCTCCTCATGCATCCATGAAACGCTAAAAAAACAACACGATCATCGAAAAGTCCGCGAAAAGGCAAACGAAGCGACCGGCCAAACGCGGATTCGATGTCGATCGCGCCGCGGGCTTGCACGCACATCATACATCACCGCAGGGGCCAGGATACTCGGCGGCGATGCTGGGGCAAATCAGATTTTTTTGGCACGAGAAAAACGCAGTTCGGCAGCGTGATTACGAAAATTGGCGGTAAGGCAGCAGTCGACAAACGGTTTACTTTTGTAAACGCGTCATTTGCGAAAAATTGTCTAGTAACTCCGTAAAGGAATTGTGTACACTCCTGGTGGTGACTTGTGTCACCATCGCATTTACTCGCCGGGGAAAAGACACTTCCGATAACGCTATCGCCTTCAACTCATTGCCGTCTCGGTTTTTCGCCGAGGGCTTTCCGGGTTGCCCGTTTTCCATGCATTTGGTCGGCCCCGTTTTTGTCTTCGTAGGATTTTCTGACTCGGCTTTGAAGCAGTCCATGCTCAAGCCCAACGTGCTTTTGCCGCTTCACGTTTCTGTGTCGTCAATCGCCCCGCAAGCCCAGGTGAAAGCCGATTTTGTTTCGACGAGGGCGTTGATTCGCGGCGGCGGCAGTCGGCTGATTCTTTCGTTCGGCTGCCGTGAGTTTGACCTTTGGTAATGGGCCAATCACTGGGCCCAAGGATTGAGAGATGGGTAAGAGAATTTACGTCGGCAACCTTTCATTCAGCACCACGTCGGACGATCTTCGCGATACGTTCGGCGAGTTTGGTGAGGTTTCCAACGCATCGGTCGTTTCAGACCGAGAAACCGGTCGCAGTCGTGGTTTCGCATTTGTCGAAATGGACAGCGGAGCCGATGAAGCGATCGCGGCACTCAATGGTCGCGAATTGTCCGGTCGAACGTTGACCGTGAATGAAGCTCGTCCACGCGAGGAACGTCGCGGTGGTGGAGGCGGTGGTGGCGGTGGCGGTGGATACCGCGGCGGTGGCGGTGGCGGTGGCGGTGGCTACCGAGGTGGTGGCGGTGGTGGCGGTCGCGACCGAGATCGTGACTATTGATCTGTCATTCCGCTCACTGCGGTTGGTGTAAGAGATTTCGGTTGTCAGTCGTCAACCACGGTTTGTTGGAAGCCTATCAATTTGCTGTCTCCCCACGATCGGCTAATACCGAGGGATAACATCTCGGAATAGATTTCCCCATCCGATTCTCAATCCTTGGACCCTCGTCGGGATCACATCCCGGCGAGGATCTTTTCTAGTCGTGTGTGATTGAGCGGCTTGACCAAGTGTGTGTCAAACCCAGCGCTCATCACATTCTCGTGATCCGAATCCTGGCCATATCCGGTTAACGCGACCAATCGCAATTCACCCGCTGGGATCTGCAGGCGAACTCTTCTGGCCACCTCATACCCGTCTAACTTCGGCAATCCGATATCGACAATCGCCAAGTCCGGACGTTCTCGCAAAATCATTGCCAACCCGGCTTCGCCATCGGCCGCAGAGTAAACCTGGTAGTTATCCGCTTCCAACAACGCTACCAACATTCTTCGTGCGTCATCAATGTCCTCGACAACGACGATACGCTTTATCTTTGATCGTTGCGCCGTGACGTTTGTGACCCGCGGCGCACGTGGTTCCGACGCCTTTCGCGCTGATAAAGGCAGTTCGACAATGAACTCGCTGCCCTTCCCCAACCCCTCGCTGTGACCAATCACGCGGCCCGAGTGGAAATCAACTAACTTTCGAACCAGGTGCAGCCCCAACCCCATACCGCCGCCAGAACGATCAAGTGTTGCGTCTTTCTGAGCGAACATCTCAAACAGCGATTCGATCTGCTCCGGTTCCAAGCCGACACCATTGTCCTTGACGCGAATTCGTCCCACACGGCCGTGTTTTTCCAACAGTACCGAGATTGCCCCGCCGTCGCCGGTATACTTGATCGCATTGTTCAGCAGATTGACGACGACTTGGACCAACCGACTTCGGTCACCAAAAACTTGCAGCGGTTCGTCACAGTATGTCACCGCCAATCGCTGGCCCCGCGAAGCCGCCAGGGCTTGCTGCGATTCGACCGCCTCGTCAGCAATTTGCGACAATTCGATCGGGGCTTTCTCCAGTTTGATTTTTCCGGTTGTGATTCGACTGACATCCAACAAATCGTCCAACAATTCTGCCATTTGACGGGCTTGGCGAGTAACGATCGCGATCGGACCTTGCAGGTTCTTGGAAAAATTCTTTCGTCTCCCAAGAACGGCACATGTGTTGAGGATCGCCCCGAGAGGATTACGCAATTCGTGTGACAACATTGCTAAGAATTGGTCACGCTGTCGAATCGCAGACCGCAACTCATCTTCTAATTCCTTTCGCGACGATATGTCTTCAATATAAGAGTGCGTCGCGATCGGCTTGCCTTGGGAATCGCGTTCCAGCGAAACAAAAACAGAAACCCAAACCAGCCGACCCGATTGGTGGATATAGCGTTTTTCCAGCTGATAAGTCTCGATTTCTTGAGCGGCCAGTCGGCGACGCATTTCCATTTCTCGATGTAAATCATCTGGATGTGTAATGTCGAAAAATGTCTTGCCAGATAACTCCTCAGTCGAATATCCGACAATGTCGCAGAAACGTCGATTCGCCAGCAGGTATTGCCCATCCAAATCGCAATGCGTGATTCCGATCGCACTGTGCTGGAACGAACTTTGATACCGCGCCTCGCCTTGGCGAATCAGTTCGTCGCGAAAACGCAGTGGCGTCAGATCACGCCAAACGGCGCGACAGCCGACTACCTTGCCATCGCAGTCATAAATAGCGGTAGCACATAATGACACCGGCATGAAACCACCGTCGCTGCGACGCAGTTCCAGATCTTCCCCATGCAGCATGCCAACCGTGCGGAGCCGATCGATGCAGGCGCGAGCCTTTTCGCGACAGTTTTCCGTTTGCAGATCCACGACCGATCGCCCAACGATTTCCTCACGTTTGAAACCGAGCTGTTGACACATCGAATCATTGCAACAAGTGATCAAACCGCTGGAAGTGTCGATCAAGCAGTAACTTTCGGGTGATTGCGCATAGAATGCTTCCAGCATCTTCTCGCTTTGCGAAAGCCGATCGGCAATCTCCACTTTGTCGGTTACGTCACGCTCGATGGTCGAAATTCCGACGACACGATTCTCGTCGTCATAAACCGGCGACAACCGGACCGATACCCTTCGCACCTTGCCGCTTTTAGTCCGCCGCGCTGCATCGAAATGGTTGGTATGTGGATCACGGCGGAAAACTCGCTGTGAGTTTTGATGTTCTTCGACTTCGCAATCCGGTACAATCAAATTCACCGATTCGCCGATCGCTTCCGTTGCCGAGTAACCATACAAATGCTCTGCCGCCGCGTTCCACGTCACAATTCGATCTTCACAATCGCGACTAATGATCGCGTCGGCACTCGATTGTACAATGCTCGACAGTCGATTGACTTCTTGGTGTTTTGCACCCAGCGACGTCAGGTCAATCAAGGTGAGCGCAACACCTTCAATGGTGGTCCGTTCGCCACTGACTGATGGTGTAAGCATGCCACTGCTTGAGGCCATCGTCAGAGGGGCGATTCTGGCCAAATAGTATTCGCCAGTTTTCGATTGGTGGATTTCAAACTCGTCAGTATCACCAGTGCGAACCGCTTGGGTCAAACGATCGATCAAGTCACAGGAGTCTAGATTGCCCGCAAATGTCCGCATGGCGCGACCAATATCATGCGGCAATAATCCGAAAATTTGGCCAGCCGGGCCTGAGAATCGGCATATTTTTAATTCCGCGTTGAGAAAAATAATCGCCAGACCATTGGCCTCAAATAACGAATCCCAGTCCGGAGCCTCGCTCACGGTAGCGTTCATTCCCAACTCGATCCCATCAGGCTTGGATACCAATTCTCGCGACAATTCAGTCGCCGTTTGTTCGCACACTAAGTCCGATGAAACACTTCCGAAATCGACAAACCCACGATATGCAGAATAGGATGTTTCGTTTGTCGATCCGGTGGTGTAATGCCTACTGGCTGAAGAACCGGGTTGCTGTGACGGCTCAAATGCGATCGAGAAAAAGGGTGAGCCATCCCTCCGATGTGAAACAGACGCAACCCGAACACGGAACTTTTGTGCAACGCAGTAACGTTTATCCGTCCATTCAGCATTGCTCGCGGATTCACCATTGGCCGGCGCCTGTCGCGTGCGAACGACGGACGATTCATCGACCGATCCTTCAGTCGACCAACCCGAAAACGCCTGTGAGTGATTTTCTGGCCCGAACTCAATCACGATCGGTTCGGTCACAACCGTTTGTCCGGTCGAACAGCACAACGCGAAAGCTTTGCGAACCGACTCGCGCAGCGGTTCGACCAATAGGTCGAGCACATCCTCACTGGGTCTTCGTGTGCCAAAACGCAGGAATCGATCAGCGCCGGAAAATGTATCGACGACGCGGCGGCACGCATTGATCAAAATCAGTGGCGGCATGAATCGGTCAAGCAACGTATCGTAAACGCTCAGCAAAAGCTCTAACGATTCGGGCGATTGGTTTGTTTTTGGGTCGCCAGGCAACTTGCCAACCACCGCGGACTTCACCAACGCGTGTTCATGATTGCCCAGATGCCCATGATCCACTGGCGTCTGTTTGACTCGCGATTCCACGCTTCGTAAATCATCTGTTAGGTGAGTCAACGTAGTGATCCGCGTCATTTTTCGTCCCTGATGATCTTGGTTCGACTTGGCTCTTTTTGAAAAGGGAGCGCACCTTTGAACGGCAAAGAAGCAATCGCTGATTTCAATCGTGATAACGTTTCTGAGTGCCGTTGCCAATCATGCGTCGATGCATGGCGCCGTTTTTCCACGCTGCCGTCGCCAATGCTAGCAACTCTTGGATTAAAAAAATCGGCATTGCTTCGGGGGAGAAGACTTTATAATCTTTGAAAAGTTTCGGCTCAAGGAATCGAGCCGGGAAGGATGAAGCATGGAAGCGATCGGTGTGCCCCGAGGAGGGGCGAGGATCGGAGCCACATAGGTCGGAGGCCTAATCATGCTAGTACTTTCACGGCGAGAACAAGAGGCGATCGTTTTTCCCAAACTGGGGATCCGAATCGAGATTACGCGACTGCGTGGCAAAGCAGTCTCGCTAGGGATCGAAGCACCGGACGCGATTCGAGTGCTTCGCGGTGAAATCGCAACCGCCGAAGATGAACTCGATTCCAATGCAGCAGAGTTTGCCAAAGCATTTCAGGAAGCGTCGACACAGTCGCTGGCGAAGCCTGACTCAGCGGCACGCGAACGCGAACACGAGTTGCGTAATCGCATCAACACGCTGACGATCGCACTGCATTTGTTGAAGAAAAATGCGGCAAGAAATGACGGCATTGTCGACGATTCGTTACTCAGCGGTGCAATCGACGAATTGTCGTTGATCGAAGAAACGTTGCATGACACTTCAGCCCCAGCGGATCTTGATCAAGTCGGCAAGAAAGCGGCGTTGCCACTTGCATTGATCATCGACGACAACGAAAACGAAAACGCGTTGATGTCTGGGTTCTTGCGTTCGTTCGGGTTCCGTGTTGCGGTCGCTTTGGATGGCAATGCGGCACTTCGATTGATTCAACAGTCGGCCAAATTGCCTGACATCGTTTTGCTTGATATGAACATGCCCGGATTGAACGGCCGCGGCACGATCGAAGCGATTCGCCAAAACCCAAAAACACGCGAAATGAAGGTGTTTGCGGTCAGCGGCGAAGACCAAGCGACCTGTGATGTACCGATCGGCGAACAAGGCGTCGACCGATGGTTTCGAAAGCCGATTCGTCCCGACCATTTGGTTCAAGAAATGGCTAAAGGGATCCACAACAAACAATTGGTTTGCTAATCAAAACCGATTGATCCTTCATTGAAAAAATTGCGGAGCCATCGACACTATTTCGATGGCTCCGTTTTTTTATCGGTCACGCAGGTCGAATCAGCAATGCGTCTGGGCGAAATCTCGCATATCAATTTCCAAACCTTCTAACCGTTTTGCAACCTTTGCCTGGGCGGTTTCAAGATCCGCAGACTCATGCTCGGGCAGTCGTGCGAACACGTAAAGCTTGATCTTAGGCTCCGTCCCCGATGGCCGTGCGGCAACATAATTGCCAGACTCCTTCAGATCCATAATGATCAGGTCGCCGACCGGGCCTTGGATTGACGACACGGCGGAATCATCTAGCGGATTGACAGCGGTCAAATCCCGCAGCGTTAGGTTTGAGTAATCGCGTACGGCCACCACCGGCATGTCGCCAAGTGTTCGAACCGGATCGTTTCGCAGCGCAGCCATCAATCGCTTCATCGCTGCCATCCCTTCGCTACCTTCCATCACCAAATTGATAACCGTTTCCTGGTGGTAGCCGTATTCTATATACAATTCAGCCAATCGTTGATGAACGCTTTTTCCTTCGCTCTTCAATTGTGCCGCCAATTCGCTCATCAACATGCAAGCGACGGGCCCGTCTTTGTCTCGCACATACTGGCCGACCAAATAGCCGTGCGATTCTTCGGTTCCGAAAACAAAATGATCGGGGCCGCACTTGTCCATCGTCGCGGCAATATTTTTAAACCCGACCAACAATTCGCCTTCGCATCGGACACCGTATTTGACCGCAATGCGTCGAATCATTTCTGTCGTCACTAAAGTCTTGACGATGTAATGTTCCGGCGTCAGGCTCCCGCTAGCCATTCGTCGCGATAGAATGAAATCGGCTAGCAGAACTCCCAGTTGATTGCCAGTCAACGTTGCCCAAGGACCTGTCGTATCGAGCGTCACAGGCGCCGCACAGCCCAATCGATCGGCATCGGGATCGGTGGCGAGGATTAACTGGTGGCCGTGAGTTTGTGCATACCGAATCGGTTCGTCGAACACCGCCTTGTTTTCAGGATTCGACACGTGTCCGGGCACGTTGGGAAAATCGGGGCTCGGCTCGGCGTGCGGTCCATAAACTTCAACGTCGTCGAATCCATCACGTTGCAATACAGGCAATGTCGCAAGTGCGCCAACGCCATGCAGCGGCGTGAACAGAATCTTTATATTTCGTGGCCCAGGAAAACTGCATTTCGCAACCTCTTCCAGGTAGGCCGCGTCGACTTCTTGAGTGACAATCTCGACACGTCCGTCGGCCAGCGCTTCAGCGAATGGAACGTGACGAATCTCCTGACAATCCAAGACGCGTTCGATGATTCCCTCATCGTGTGGCGGTAAGACTTGAGCGCCAGACGACCAATATACTTTCACCGCGTTATCGCTGGGAGGGTTGTGGCTGGCCGTTACCATGATTCCCACAGAACATTTCTTATAACGAACAGCGAACGACAATTGTGGGGTCGCGCGATATTCGTCCAGAAAGTAAACTTTAAAGCCGTTGGCAACCATGATCCCGGCGCACCACTCAGCGAAATGACGCGATTTGTGACGCGTGTCGTACGCGATCGCACAAGACAGCGGTTGCGAATCGCCTAAAGTTTGGACCGTGTAATCAGCCAGGCCCTGAGCGCTTTCGCCTATGGTCCGATCATTGATCGCGTTGGAGCCGATCGGATACATTCTGCCCCGTCGTCCGCCGGTTCCAAACGGGATGATCGTCCAGAAAGCGTCGTCCAACTGCTTCCACCGCTGGCTGTCGATGTGTTCAACCACTTGATCGCGATATCCCGCATATCGAGTTTCGGTTAACCAATTCCGAATGTTCTCGACCGCCGTCGCACTCAAAAAACCTTCTTCGTGTGCCTTGGTGATCTTGTCAAGCGATTGAGAAACGATGGGGTCGGTGGAACCGGACATAATCGATGGAGGGGATCGAGGAAAACATTTATCGGAAAAACGGCTGCCATCATCGTGATCTTTCGACCCGACGATCAGTGGCGGTTCTCGATTCTATTTGTCACGATCGCTGGTGCCTACCGGTAGCCCACGTTGCGGTCGGTTTCGCGCAAGCCGCAAGCTTTTGGCCGCAATACCTCGGCGATCGGCTTGGTATACAATGATCCGCCGCGTTAGTACCCGAGTTTGCCATTTGAAATTGTCAACTGTTCATGAACACCCCCGCTTTTTCACGCTACACCGGCCAATCAAGCTGCTCTCGCCGATCAGGACGTGCTGGTCAGAATAATTGGAGCGTTTTGCTAATCGCTGGGACGCTGATCATGCTCTTTGCCTGCTCCGCGTCCGATTTGGTCGCGGCCGAAATTACCGTCACTTCAAAATTCCTCGGCGGTTCGGGCGATGTCCTTGAAATTGAACAAAATGACGATGCAGCACGAGTCGTAATCACTCCTTCGTCGCAAATCGACCGTGGTTGGCCGTGTTGGTGGTACGTTCGAATCGACGGTGCGAAAGCAGGGCAGAAGATCGCGTTTACTGTTCAAAGCAACAATCTTCCATTTCGCGGTACACAGAAACTCGCCGCCAATTGGTCAACACCTCAGCGGGCTGCGATCAGCTTGGATGGCGTCTCGTGGGCGCACACGGACACCGCAACGACGACGCCGCAAACGGCCACCTACAATATCATCGCGCCACAAGCGTCTTTCTGGGTTGCCTGGGGGCCTCCCTTTTTATCCGCGCACGCTGAATCACTACTGAGCGAAATCGCGGCGACACTCACCGCCGAGAACGAGCCCAACAAGCGCTTCGAATTGGCCCGATCTCGCGAAAATCGCCCCGTTCATGCGATTCGGTTTGGCAACCCGCAAGCGGCCAACTCGATCTGGGTGCAAGCTCGCCAGCACGCTTGGGAAACAGGCAGCTCCTGGGTCGCTGACGGGTTTGTCCAGTGGGCAGCAAGCGACGATCCGCTGGCGGTACAACTGCGCTCGACTACGGAAGTCTTTTTCGTGCCCATTATGGATGTGGACAACGTCGATCGCGGAGCTGGCGGCAAGGACTCTGCGCCTAGAGATCACAACCGCGACTGGGCCGATCGACCGATCTATCCCGAAGTCCTCGCTGCTCAAAACCAAATCAAAAAACAGATCGACGACGGCAGATTGCGTGTCTACATCGACCTTCATAACCCCGCCCCTGGTGATCATGAGCCATTCTATTTTGGCCCGCTCGACTACGCCCAATTGACGCCTGGTCTTCGCCAGAAATACGATCGGTTCTTAGAACTTTCCACACAATTTATCCGCGGCCCACTTGCGATTCATCCTCGTTACCGATTCGCTACTTATGTTCCGACTGCGGAAGAGCAAAAGCGAGTCAGTCGTAACTGGGTCGGTGATCGGATCGGCGATCAGGGCGTTTCCCTGACGCTCGAAACCGCTTGGAATACACCCGCCAGCACAGTCGACGGCTATCGCGAAGTCGGGCGCGGGTTGGCGACAACAATCACGAAGTACTTGATCGAGATGAATCAAGCGGATCGATAATCTTATAACTGCCACCAAACTCGATACAATAGGGAACTCATTATGCCACTCAAAACCCTCGCGATCGCAATTCTATTGGGCATCTACCCGCTCGCCCACGCTCGCGCTGAAGTGAACATCACGGCTGATGTGGTGTATGGGCACAAGTTCGGATTGGCGAATACATTTGATGTCTTCACGCCCAGCGAAAACGCAAATGGGGCGGCTGTCTTGTTTATGGTCAGTGGCGGTTGGTATTCCAATTGGTCGCCGCCTCAAAAGTTGCTGCCGATGATGACTCCGCTGACCGATGCCGGGTATACCGTTTTCGCCGTTCGCCATGGCAGCAGCCCGCGATTCTCAATACCCGAGGCGGTTGAGGATGTGCGCCGGAGTGTGCGGTTTATTCGAATGCAATCGAAACAATTCGGAATTGACCCCGAGCGTTTAGGGGTGTTCGGAATGAGTGCCGGTGGGCATTTGTCATTGATGCTGGGGACGACCGGCGATGACGGGAGCCCAAACGCCCAAGACCCCGTCGAAAAGACCAGTGATCGCGTTCAAGCGGTCGTCGCATGGGTCGCGCCTACGGATTTGACCATCATGACTCATGCATCGCCCGAAGCATTGCCAGCTTATAAAAATTTCCCCGCCCTCGATTTGGCGGCCGAACCTGCCAAGAAACATTCGCCGCTGATGTACGTCACCGACGATGACGCGCCGACGCTTCTATTGGCAGGTGCCGTCGACGATTTGGTGCCGATCGATCATAGCCGCCGCATTCATAAAAAATTCGAGGAAATTGGAGTGGCCAACCGTTTGGTGGAGTTTCCTAATGCTGGGCACGGGTTAGCTGGCGAGGACATGAAACGAGCGGTCGCCGAAATGGTTCGGTGGTTCGACACCCATCTAGCAGTGAAGGACGCGGCTACGGAAGCGACGACGAAGCAGTAGCCAAAGCGACGCCATTGACGTCGATCAATGGTCGCAGAATCTTCATTGCGATTTTAAGTAATCTCGATCGTTTCCAGGGCGTTGGCTCTGGATATCCTATGGGCTGATGCAACGCAGCGACGGGTGTCGCCGGTGGCCGAGATCGCTCGAGGATGTTCAATTGGACTGGCTGAATCTATCAGTAACTGAAACATCGCCAGCGTCGGTTGCGATGCATTTGCTGGTGCTCGCGTTGGTCGTTGCCAGTGGATTGATGCTGGGGCAAGTGCGGTTTTTCGGAGCCCGACTCGGTGCCGCAGGCGTCCTTTTCAGCGGCATGGTCTTCGATCACATCGGATGGTCACTGCCGGCCGACTTATTAGAGTTTACGGGTGATTTTGGCCTGATCCTGTTTGTCTTTGCGATCGGATTGTCGATCGGTCCCGGTTTCCTGAATGCCCTCCGCGCTCAAGGTTTAACTCTGAACATGCTGGCTGCGACCGTAGTCCTCTTGGGAGTGCTGCTGACCGTCGCGGTGAACCGATTTGCCGGAATCGAAATGCCGATTGCCGTGGGGATCTTTAGCGGTGCGACAACAAACACGCCAAGTTTAGCCGCCGCAGTACAAACCTTGCGTGATCATCCTCCGTCGGCAGAAGGTACGCGTCGATCGCTTGCCCAAGCGGGTGTTTCGTTCGGTGAAGAAGACCCGACAGAGGTCTCGCCGACGGAAATTGCGAAGTTGCCCGGCTTGGGTTATGCGATTTCGTATCCACTCGGCGTTGTCGGAATCATTGCGTCGATGTTGGTTATGAGAATTCTGTTTTGTGTTGATCCGGTAAAAGAGACGCTCGCGATTCAAGCGAGCTTGCAAAGCCAAAGACCTAGTTTAGAACGACGAAACCTTCGCGTTACCAACCCGAACCTCGAAGGCCTGATGCTTTGCCACCTGCCAGGGCTTTCTGGACAAAATGGCTCGCGAGTCGTCATTAGCCGCATGTTGCACGGAGACAACCTGACGGTCCCGCACGCGTCGACAGCAATCCATGTCGGTGACGTGCTTTTGGCCGTCGGAACCGCATCCCAACTCGATCAACTGCGAATCGTAGTTGGCGAATGGTCATCGATTGACTTGATGGAAGTCCATGGCGAAATCACTTTTCGCTGGGTCGTCGTCACGGATTCTGATAGGGTTGGTCGATCGCTGAACGAACTGCAATTGAACGATCAATTTGATGTTCAGGTAACGCGGGTGCTTCGATCGGAGATTGAAATGCCGACGGTTCCCCAAATGCGGCTTGGGATGGGTGATCAACTATTAGTGGTCGGTCGCAGCGATATGGTGGCAAGTGTCGCCCGCAAAATGGGTGACGTTCCCAAGGAATTAGAACGTTCGGACCTCGCCCCGCTTTTTGCGGGTATCGCCTTGGGTGTTCTCTTGGGCAGTGTTCCGATCGTGTTGCCCGGTACTACGGCACCGGTAAAACTGGGGCTTGCCGGTGGTCCGCTGCTGGTTGCGATCGTGCTCGGATCGATCGGTCGAATTGGCCCGTGGATCTTTTACCTACCACGTCCAGCCAGCCACCTGATGCGTGAAATCGGCATCGCGATCTTCCTAGCAACTGTCGGCCTTCGTGGTGGCGATCGATTTGTCGCATCGCTCGTCCAGGGCGATGGGGCATGGTGGTTGATGGCCGGTGCCATCATTACGGTCGTGCCGTTGTTGATCGTTGCGACGATCGGGCGATACTTCCTGCGACTCGACTACCCAACCTTGGTCGGCGTGATCGCCGGCAGCATGACCGACCCGCCCGCACTTTCGTTTGCCAACGAACAAACCGATTCCGAACTGCCGTCAATCAGTTATGCCTCTGTCGTGCCATTGACCATGATCCTGCGAGTGCTTGCGGCGCAGGGGTTGGTACTCACTGGTGGGTAAACAATTCGAATTACTCTGGTAGACTCAGGAAACCAGACGACGTTCCCTCCATCGTCACTCAAAAATCGTTAAAAAGATCGAATCTCAATCTTATGACCCTAGCTAATGACAGTCTGATTTTTCAGGGTGGCCCAATCGTACTAGCTGACCGTGTGGTGGACGATCACCGAGTGGTGGTTTCCGGCGGACGCATTCAGGCAGTAGAAAAAGATCGCAAAACGGTTCCCCGCAACGCGACCGTCATCAATCTTGGCGGCGCGTTGCTCACACCCGGTATGGTCGATATTCACGTCCACGGGGGTGGCGGTGCCGACTTCATGGACGCAACGCCTGATGCGGTACGAACCGTTTGCCAAACTCATCTGCGTCACGGCACGACAACACTCTTTCCAACGACAACCACCGGAACCATCGAACAACTCGAATCGATGTTTGCGGCGTGTCGCACGATTATGCAATCGGGTGAACCGACCGATCACTCCAGAATCGCTGGGATTCACCTTTATGGACCTTATTTTGCCGAGGATAAGGTCGGGTGTCATAAGAAAGATCATACAAGAACACCTGACCCAAAAGAGTACCGACGATACTTCAAATCCGGACTTGTAAAGATCGCTACTTGTGCCGCTGAATTGCCTGGGGCAAGTGTGTTTTATCGAGCTGCCGCGCGAAACGGTTGCTTGATCACTTGCGGCCATTCGAACAGTACCTATCAAGAAATGGCTGCCGCGTTTCGCGCCGGAATGCGACATGTCGACCATTTTTGGTGCGTCATGAGCTCGGTTTCGTCGCTGCGACCAAGGTGTGGAACGCCGATGCAGGCTGGCATGGAGCAGTTCGTTTTGGTTGAGCCGGAGATGAGCACCGAGGTGATCGCCGACGGGTCGCACTTATCCGACGATTTACTCAATTTCGCATATCGGATGAAAAGCGCAAAGAAGCTTTGTTTAGTAACCGATTCCAGTCGTGCTCTTGATCAACCACCGGGCCGTTATAAGTTTGGACCTTTGGATGATGGCGATTGGTTTTTGAATGATGGCGAAGTGGGACGCACGTTGGACGGCAAAAATCTTGCCAGTTCCGTTGCCGGAATGGACCGTATGATTCGTACGATGAATCGAGCCAACGGCGGTGCGCTGGCGGATACGATTCGCATGGCCAGCCTCACGCCCGCAGAACTCGCCGGTGTCGCAGATGAAGTGGGAAGTATTGAAACCGGTAAACGAGCTGACTTGGTGATTTGGTCGCCGAAACTGCAGATCCGATCGGTATTCCTGGGCGGGCATTTGGCTCACGGTCGAATACCAAGCAAGACACTTGCGACGGTTTCCCCGAAGTAACGTCTTGGGCGGTCAGGGTAACCACCGCCAACATGAAATCGGCTATATTTTGGGTTCTCACCACCTCTCGTCGCCCACCTAACTTCCAACCGCCCACCTAACTTCCAACCACCAGAGCAGATCCATGCTGACCAACGCATCGCGACAGGCCGCTTTTCCAGCATTGTCTGGGATCACCTATCTGAACACCGCCGCCGAAAGTATCCCGCCGGTGTGTGTTGGCGAAGCGATCCAGACTTATTGGAAAGATAAGTTGTGTGGAATGAAAGGTCGGGACAGCCATTTCGCACACGTTGAAGCGTGCCGCGAAATCTCCGCAAAAATGGTCGGAATGGCGTTAACAGAAGTCTCATTCTGTTCCTGTTCATCCGAAGCGTATAACCTATTGGCATCTGCGCTTGATCTCGGTCCCGATGACGAAGTCGTGATCAACGACTTAGACTTCCCCGCCGGCGCGACGCCTTGGCTGTGTGCCGCGCATCCACCGAAGGTTTCGCTTTGGCAAGCGAATGATGATGGCGAATTGATTACCGATGATCTTGCCCGACTGTTAAGTGATAAGACTCGTCTGGTGCAAGTATCCATGGTCAGTTTTTATAACGGCTTTCGTATCGATTGGCAGTCGTTGAAAGACGCCGTTCGGCGACTGGCTCCCAATGCGATCATCGCCGTTGATATCACGCAGGCCTTTGGTCGCGTTCCGATCGATTGCAACGATGCGGATATTCTGATCTCCAGCACGCATAAGTGGACGCTCGGAATTCATGGTGGATGTGTCATCGGTATTCCGAGCGAATCAGCCGAAAGATTGACGACCCATGCTGGTGGATGGTTGCATGTCGCCAACGCGTTCGAAGCCGACCGTTTTGAACGAGCCATCACCAAGACTGGGGCGGCGAGTTTTTCGGTCGGCATGCCCAATTTTGTCTCGCTCTACGCTCTCAATGCCTCGTTACGTTATCTCGATCAAGTAGGATTGGACGCGATCGCCGCACATGCCAATCCGCTTGTCGAAGCGACCAATCATGGGCTGATTGAACTAGGCTTGAATCCCATGACGCGTTATCGCCCAGACGCGCCAACCGGGATCGTAGCCTTTCGCCATCCGCAGGCGGCCGAATTAGCGGCCGGGCTGCTGCGCGAGAACATCCACGTCATGTACCACGCCGGACGAATTCGCATTGCGATTCATGGGTACAACACCCAAGAAGACGTAAGTCGACTGTTGCATCACTTGGCGATCGGATTGCGCGTAACGGATGCCGCACAGTCGGTGCGATAAGGGAAAGTCATTCGCGTTCAACAGCCAGAACATCCATCCCGCCGATCCCACAAACAACGAAGTGTTCATTATCCGGTGCCAACAAGATTTCGAAAACCGAAGCGAGAGTCGTCATTCGCTGGCCGATCAATTTCATCGACTGTGTCTCTATCCAATGAACACTTCCATCTTGGCAACCGACATAGATTCTTTTGCCGTCATAAGAAACGGCTGCGCAATTTGGCTTTGATGCCAGTTTTATGAAACGCATCATCCGGCCAATCGTTGGCTGCCACAACCTCACGGTTTGATCGTCGCCAAATGTAACGACGACGGGTTGCGATGACTGCTCACCGCGAAGCGAGATCACGCCGTGAATCGTGTCAAGATGATTGTCCAATGTTCTCACATGCTTACCCGTCGATGCGTCCCACAATCTCATCGTTTGATCAACGCCAACGGAAACCACTTGTTGATCGACGCCGATCCAATCGATGCCCAGAACAGGACGTGAGTGGCCTTCGTAGGCAAGCAACTCTTTTCCTGACTCCGATTGGAAAACTCTGCATTTCGCATCCGCGCAAGCCGCAATCCATTTAGATGAATCCGGCGTCCAAGCAGTTTGATAAACAACATCGTCGCTAATGACAATTCGCCTCTGCAGTTCCCTTTCTGGCCAGCTCCATTGCTCGATCATCCCGCGACGCGCTGGCGAACCACCAGCAACCAGCAGGTGATCGCCACTGGGCGACAAGCGGATGTCATGCACGTTCTCGATCTGAGTGTCTAACGATTGGCTTGCTCTGTTTTCGCTGATCGGCCATGGTTCGATCCTAACCCCAGCCTGCGATCCGAGCACAAGTTCGGTGCCTGCTGCTGAAAACGCTGCCGCAGTGATCGGCGGGTCGGCGGCAAGACCGATGCCGACCGTTGCGATGGCGTTGCAGAAGAGGCATGCGATGGCCGCAATCCGCAGGCCGCCGATTGTTTGTTGGCCCCCGTGTTTCGTCACCAGATCGATTTCGGGTATAGTCGACCCATCAACCGGCGAAAACTTTTGCTCGCGGTCGCTTATCGTTTGTGCTCTCGCCATTTACTCTTACCCGTTATCGCTATCGTGACGACTCATCAATACGTTCATCGATTGGTCAACTTGATCGACCCCGCTGGCAACGTTCTGTTGAACATGGATTATGATCAAGCAGTCCGGTTGGTGGCTAGCGGCGATCCCAATTGCGTCAACCAAATCGACGGCCAGTTCGCGATTTGTGTACAAGATGGACGTGATGTATTGATGGCTCGTTCCATCGCTCGGCCAATGCGGTACTTCTTGGCCAAACGAGCGGAAGGTCCCTGTTTAGTTGTCGCAGAGCGGATGGACGAATTGCGTGACCAGTTGGCCAAGGAAGGGCTCGCCGACCAGTTTCATCCATCGTACACACGGATGGTGCCCGCACATCACTTGGTTCGATTGCAATTGATCGGTTGCCCGGACCCTAATCCCGACTATCAACGCTTTTTTACCCCGCAACGCAACGCATTGCCCACAGACTTGNNCTACATCGGCCGGCTTGCAGAAGAATGTTCGCGATGGCTGGACCAACTGGACCCTAGTGAACCGATCGGAGTCATGTTTTCCGGTGGCATCGACAGCGGAGCGGTTTTATTGGTGATGAACCATCTGTTGTTCGCTCGTGGTCAAGCCCCGACACGTCTGAAAGCGTTTACGCTGTGCATTGATGGTCAATCATCCGATACAAAACAAGCCGAGCAGTTTCTTAAAAACACAGGGCTTGAAATGTTGTGGGAAGTGCTCGACTGTTCCAGTGGTGACCTAGATTGGCGTGAAACTATACGAGTCATCGAAGATTACAAACCACTCGACGTTCAAGCGGGAACGATGATGTTAGCCGCCTGTCGTGAAATTCGCGAACGTTATCCGCAATGGCGTTATTTGATGGATGGCGATGGTGGCGATGAAAACCTAAAAG
>DNWZ01000739.1 GCA_003506095.1 Planctomycetaceae bacterium
CGCTGCCACGAATGCTTTTGATCAGAGCGCTGGCGAGGTCATAATGATCGTCGCCGGTGGCGTCGTAGCCGATTTGTTGGTCGCCATAAGATTGGCGTGCCGCGTCGAGGTTGATGTGAATCCGTTGGGATGGCGAATCTTTCGTTTGGCTCTTGCCGCTCACCGCCGCGATTTCGAGCGCCGATAAGGCACGCCGCGCGTCGCCTTCGCAGGCTTTGGCTAAGAACTCGATCGCGTCGTCATCGGCATCGATCGGCAAGTGGCCGAGGCCTCGCTCGCGATCGGCGATTGCGCGTCGGATCAACGCGGCGATCTCCTCAACCGCCAGCGGACGCAGGGCGAACAATTGGCTGCGCGACAGCAGCGCGCCGTTGATCGCGAAGTAGGGGTTGCTCGTGGTCGCGCCCACCAACGACAGCGTGCCGGACTCGACATCGGGCAACAGCGCGTCCTGCTGTGAACGGTTGAAGCGATGGATTTCGTCGACGAACAGTAGTGGCGAAGGCTGGCCGCTGGCCACTAGGTCTTCGGCCCAGGAAATCGCTTCGCGGATGTCCTTGACGCCGGACGTCACGGCGCTGAGGCTACGCATCTCGCTGCGGGTTTCGACGGCCAACAGTCGGGCGAGCGTCGTCTTGCCAGAGCCGGGCGGCCCATGCAAAACGACCGAACCCAGTCGCCCGGCGGCTATCATGCGGCAGAGCAATTGGCCGGGACCGAGCAGGTGTTGTTGGCCGACGTACTCGGATAATCGACGCGGACGCATCCGAGCGGCCAGCGGTTGGACACTCGCCTTAGCTTCGGCTTCGGCTTTTTCAAACAATGAGGGAGTGGGTTTTGACATCACATAAGCGTAAGGCGAAATCGATGCTGTGGGTATTGGCGGGCGTGGCAATCGTGACGATCTTTATTTTTAGTCATGTCGATGATTGGAGTCGTGATCTGACAACCAATACCGCTTGGACCGATGACGCATCGCAGACGCTCCAGCCGCTGCGCGTCGCTAAGTCGCCTGAATTGGTGAAGGCTGATTTGTTGCGAGTGATCGAGTCGATGTCGAATTGGCAGGTGGCCGATGGCGGTGAAGTCGGCAGCGTTGCCAATGATGACGCAATCAAAGTTCATCTGGTGCGAACGACGACAATCATGCGTTTCAAGGACGACATTTGGGTGACGTTGTTGCAGGGCGATTCAGAGGGATCAACGGTTGTGCAGGTACGCAGCCAATCGCGGTTGGGGCGAGGCGACCTTGGACAGAATCCGAGGAACATTCGCGAGTTGCTCGAGCGGTTGGCTCAGGCGAAGTAGAAGCCTCGAGCCAGCGATCACTCGAACGGCGGCGGTTCTTTATGCAAGATAGCCAGCGCGTTAGCGGCGGCGTGCTGTTCAGCATCTTTTTTGTTGTTGCCCCAAGCGGGCTGGAACTCTTCGCCAGCGATGACTGCGGAGACGCGAAAACGCTTGCGATGATCGGGGCCCGATTCGGTCACCAAGCGATAAAACGGCGTGCTGGCGCGTTCGCGTTGGGCGTATTGTTGCAGCAACGATTTGAAATTACCGCTTCCACGTCCTTCGACCGCCATTCGCACTTCCGCCGCTAGCCATTTTCGCAATCGATCGCGAACGACATCGAACCCGCCGTCGAGATAGATTGCCGCGACAACCGCTTCGAACACATCGCTGACCAACGAGCGCGGGAAACTGCGTCCTCGATTGATCCCTTTGCCGACGATCAGGCATTCGTCCAGCCGCAATTCGCAGGCGATTTTGCCACATGAACGGCGGCTGACCACCGACGATTTGATTTTCGTCAGATCGCCTTCGCTGTATTCGGGGTATTCCTGGTAAAGCCATTCGCAGACGACCAAGCCCAGGATGCTGTCGCCTAGAAACTCCAGCCGTTCGTTGTTTGCCAGGCGGTGTGCGGCACCCGATGCGTGCGTTAGGGCAGCCTGCAGCAGCGACAGGTCTTTGAACTTGTACTCGACGATCTGTTGGCAGCGATCCAGCTTTTCTTCGATCGGTTCTTCGCAGTCCGGCATCGGCGAAGTCATCGCGCCGTCATGGTGCAGATCATCTGCTTCGGCTGTCTCTTTTGCTAACCGCATGGCAGCGGAACGCTGCGATGAGTTTCGTTCTTCGATCGAATCGGCTCGACCCGCACCACTTGGCCCGTCGTCCGATGACTGGTCGTGAGGTGGCGAGGATTGGGACGACATCGTTGAGAGACTCATGAGTGACCGTAACGGGCGTTTCAGCCCGCAGGGTAATCTCCTTTGCCGATCAAACAATCGGCTTGGGACGTTTGCACTTGCCACAGCACGCTTCTTGCTGGATCGGCAGAATCGTGACCGGGGCGGCTAGCGTATCGAGAAGCTAACTTGAACGCTAGCTCCCGTCGTCACTGGGAGCCGAAATTTTGCGACAGATTGGGTTCCAGCGGCTGGTTTTCACGCTCCCCGGCGACCTGTTTCGCCCGCGCACCTGCGTCTGCAATTGTGGCTGGATCGGTCACGACCAAGTAGTGTCCGTGGTCGGCTGTCACGATCACTGCCGTGTCTTCCCACGCCTGACGTTGTTCGATCCACTGGAAAACCGCCGCAACTGCTGCGTCGCCGCTGAGCACCGCGCCGATCGAACCGTCGAGATTGTTGGCGTGATTGGCCCAATCGACATCGCCTGCTTCGACCATCAGCCAAAATCCGTTGGGGTTTGCCTCCAGCAGTTCCAGGGCCGCGACGGCCATTTCAGCAAGCGTCGGATTTTCATCGATATCAGCTTGCGAATACTCGACTTTTCCTTTCGGATCGATAGCCGGTTTGAAGTCACCATCGGCGGTGGCCAACGGCAGGNNCGAACACGGCCAGCAGTCGCGACTTTGACTCCATCGCTTGGTTTTTTGCAGCAGCCAAGAGTTCGCTGCCCGAACGTCCAGCCGTACGCTGGGTCATCACATAACGACCACCATTTTGAACAGAAACTTTTTCCAAATCGGCTGGGTCATAAAAAACGCCAGGAGGGATAAAGTTCGCCCCTTGCCTGTCGTCATTTTCTTTGTTTTCGCCCCACCCGCCCCCAATCAGTACGTCGACACCGGGCATCGGGTCGGTGCGATGTGAAACCGACGGCAGGCCGATTAGGTCGCGTGTTAAATCTTGGTAATCGTTTCGTGTGACGTTATGAGAGTAGGCTGCGGCAGGAGTCGCGTGGCTGATCGGCACGCTGGTCACGACGCCGATTGCCATCGCATGGTCTCGTTGCAGCCGATGAGCGATCGTTTCGACGCGGTTTCCTTTGCCGTCGATATTGATCGCGGCGTTATAAGTTTTGATGCCAGCGGTCAGCGATGTCGCGGATGATGCGGAATCGGTGACGGTGTGAGGTCGCGAGCGGTCTAGGCCCATCAGGTAGTCACGTGATGGGGCAGGATCCCAAGGGGTTGCACCGCCGCGTTTTGCATCATAGCCACCGGTCGCCGGTTGCGCGGCATCGGCGAGCGTTTGTGAATCGACGTCGAGTTTGACATTGCCCAGCAGTGGTGATGTGACACAAAACCCAAAATCGGTTTCGGTGCCGCGATAGTCTTGTAAGACTAATCCTGTGCCGCGTCCTTGGTTATAGGAGACCTTTCCGGTCTTGTATAAGGCTGCGGCATAAGTGGTTTGCCAATCCATGCCGTCAAATACAACCAGGATAACACGCTTTTTGCCGGCTTTGATCGCTTGCCACTGCAGGCCATAAATGTCGGTTTGGTCGAAGTACTGGGCGTCGGGGTTGACGGTGTCTTCTGGGACAAGGCCGTAGAGTTCTTCTAGTCTTGTTGGGTCCGAGTAAACGCTGCCGTTGCGGTTGATTTCTTTGAGGGTGATTCCGAATGTATAAACCGGAATCAAGCGATTGCTGTGGTTGTTCCACGCAGCGTATGTGTTGGGATTGGATCCCCAGTGGCCCCAATCGGCGCGGCCCGCGTTGATTGCATTGGTTTGCAAGTCGCTGATCGGGTCGCCAGTTTTGACAATTTCGATCGCTGGTTTGACGGTCGTCTTTTCGGCCGGTTTGGTCGCGACGTCTTGAGCGACCAGTTTATATTCAAGGCTCGCGCAACAAACGCATGCGGCGAAACACACAAAGCAATACGGCGTTGTCAGGAAACGCAAACGCGGGGGCAGCAGACGCATTGGAAAAACAAAATGGGCTAGAAGTGCGTGGCGGGTAAAACGCACATTCTAATAGAAGCCGCGTGCGGTGTCAGCGAACGTGGCGTGACGAGAAGGTTATCGGACGGCGAAGAACCGCCGCAAAGGCGTTTCAGTTCACGTCGACGATGTTATCGATCTTTACGTCGCCTGCAACACTACGCACAGTCTCCAGGGCGACTTGCTTGTGATAAAAACTGGCGACGCGGCCGGAAACCTGTAAGGAGCCGCGATCGCTGCGGACGTTCAGTCCTCGCAAATCGCGGATCGAACTCGACGCAAGGGCCGCCGTCGCTTTCGTGCAAGCTTCTTCGGTGCAGAAGTTGTCAGATTCGCATTGCTGGATCATTCGATGTTACTCCATCACTCGGTTGTTTGGCGGGGCCGAAGCGACCACGAGGCTCCGGAATGGCATCCGATGCCTCCATAAATTATGGACCACATCGGCGGGCGTGCATACAGGGGAAATCCCTTTCAAGCACTGAATTGTGCCGTCTGTTTTTGGCGAT
>DNWZ01000510.1 GCA_003506095.1 Planctomycetaceae bacterium
CGGGCGCTCGTGTTGGATCGGTCGATAAGTTTCAAGGCCAGGAAGCTCCGGTGGTCATCATCTCGATGTGTTCCAGTGCGGGAGATTTTGGCACCCGAGGCCTGCAGTTCCTATTGAACAAAAACCGACTCAACGTGGCGGTATCGCGAGCAAAGTCATTGACAATCGTTGTCGGAGATCCAGGTATCGCTCAAACAAGCGTGAACAGCGTCAAGGAAATGGAATTGGTGAACATGTTCTGCCGACTGGTGGAGTACGGCAAAAGTCTTCCACGATGAAAAGTCGGCTGACAAGTCTGGGTACCGTGATATGATATGTGATAGTGATTCTTAGACGTCCGATTGAGCCATTCTTGACGTGGTCGGAACGACGGTGGGTTTGTCTCGTACTCAGGCCGATGGGGTCTCAGTTTGAGTTGAATCATCTAAATGCCGCTTGAAAAAATCGATCTGACGCTGGTGATAGTCCGGTTCTTTCCACAACCGATTGTGCCCATGACCCGCCAGACGCCACAATTCTGGCGGCACCTTCCAATCGAGCGATGCCAGTTCTTCGAAATGGTTGATTCCGATCAACCGGTCGTCTTCGCTGTGAACAATGAACACGCCGCAGCGGATCCGATGTGCATGCCGAATCGGGCTGGATAGCCGCAGGTCTCTTCCGGTCACGCGGTTTAGCCAGAACCGCACAACCGGTTCCAGACGAGTCGAGATGCCCGCGTGAGCCAAGAAGTCGCCGACCGCGCCAGACGCATCCGCAAACGGACTGTCACACCACAGCGAGAGAATGTTTGGCACGGTTGTCGTTGGTTGAAGCGATTCCTGGTCCGGGTCGCCAAGTCTTGCGGCCGCGATCAAGCAGGCGACGGTACCCATGCTTTCGCCTCGAAGTCCGATTCGGGTTGCATCGATGCGTAAATGGTCGGCTTCGTTTTGCAAAAAGCGAAGCGCTGCAATCACAACGTCGGCTTCATCTTGACCGAGCGTGATTTGGCNNAATCACCGCTACGCACTGGAACTGCATGGCCATCAAGGTATTCCACGCAGAACGACCAGAACGCCGCACCTTCGGGCTGCACCAATTCGCGACGCACCGAAATCACTCGATGTGCACGCAGGAATGCGTTTAACTCGGCCTCGCTGTACGGATCGCCCATGACAGCAATCGAATAGATGCGGGATTGCATGAGGATCAATACTACAGAGATTTATCACTAGTGATTGACGATCGGCTCCGCTTGAGAACCGAACACAACGGAGGCAAAGTTCATCCAAGCTGGTCTTTTCCCCAAGGCGCGATCACAAATTTTCGTTGGGGCGTTGCCCCAAACCCCATGACAGCCCGCGCCGTCTACTTTGCTACATCCAGTTTATTTAACGCCATAACCAACGCTACGGTACCTACGGTCGCGGCTTCGCTTCGCTCCCTACGGACCTGCGCTCTACCGCTCGACTGCCGAACTCAAGGCCAAGCGGAACCCAAGGTAGAAGCTACGGTAGCCCGGCGCACTCCACATCCGAAACGCCGAACGACAGCCCCACACGTTGTGGTCCCAGCCGCCACCGCGAAACACGCGTTCCGAGCCCGGCGCAGCGCCCAGCGGATCCACTTGCGCCGAAGCAGGGTAATCGCCATACCAATCCGAGCACCACTCCCACACGTTACCGTGCATGTCGTATAAACCAAATGCATTGGCTCGCTTTAGCCCTACCGCATGGGCGTACTGCTCAGCTTGTGAATTTCCATTGCCATCAATTCCTCCCCACCAGCCGTATTCGCTTAACTGGGCGGCATCGTCTCCAAAACTGTACGCAGTTGTTTTGCCAGCGCGACAGGCGTACTCCCACTCCGCCTCCGTCGGCAAGCGATAAGTCCTACCTTCCTTAGCACTCAATCTCCTACAAAACTCCACCGCATCGTCCCAGCTCACGTAGGTCGCCGCGTTGTTGCTCCCTTCCTGTACATACATCTGCCCTTTCCAGAGCGTCGTTCCCATCACTGATTCCCATTGCCCCTGTGTCACCTCCGTCGTTCCCAAATGGTATGGTTTCGTCAGAGTGACCCGGTGTCGCGTTTCATTGTCTCTGCGCTCCTCTTCGCTCTCCGGTGACCCCATCATAAACGTGCCAGCCGGAATCAACTTCAACTTCATCCCAATGCTGTTGGTAAACTCAACTGGCTGATCAAGGTAAGCTGCCCAGGCAGCTTGGTGCGACTTCGCTTCATTTTCCGAAAACGGGGCAATGGGAATCGGCGGTGCTTGCAGCGAGCTTTGCTTTCTGTCAGAAAAACCTTCGACTTCGACGGATTTACTACGATCAGAGTCGTTTTTGGAGGACAGCGGCCAAGTGGTACTTACTTCGCCGGACTCTTTAAGTGACGGGAACGAGCTGTATTTGGCAGGAGGCGTTGGGAGGTCAACCTCTGGCACAGGACTCGTTGGCTCATTGGTATCGCGAGGCACCGATTCGCCTGTAATTTGACGGGACGAATCCTTATATCCTGAATCTTTAAGTAACTTAAACGTTCCTGCGAATAAAACGCCAAAAAGAATGGTCGCTGCAATAACAGCTATAGCTTTCGAAAGACGTCTTGTATGTACATTCCGATCGAGAGTTTCGATTTGGTTCAATGCCGACAACCGCTCCTCTCGTTTGAGCAGTTGTTCTTGTAATTTCCTCAAGTCGGGTGCATCCGCTTTGATCTCCAAAGCCTCGTTAACCTTTGGCAACAGGCCTTCGGGGGCTTTGGTGGCAACGGCGTGTGAGATGATTTGTCGAAGCTGACTGAGACGACTACGTCGAGCTTGCACTTCGCCAATCATTTTCATAATTGATGAATCGGCAAAATCTGCATCAATTTTACCGAACTCCTTTAAACAGGCATCGTAATCCTGAGCCGCAAAGAGCCGCTGGGCTTCTGCATATGCCTGGTCGCATACGGCACGAAGATTCTCTCTTCGTGCGACAAGCTTGTCCTTGATTGTGATCACATCGGCTCGGTCTGGACGCAACGCATGAAGCGATTCCACGTCCTTTAGCAAACCGGTTAACTTCTTAGCCGCAATACATTGCGAAATGTGCAATTCGAGTCGTTTGCACTCCGACAGTTTGTCTTTCACACGGCTTAAATGAGACGCAATGCCGTCCGGCCAGCGAGATGTCGTTACCTCGCGAAGTGGCTCAGGAACTTGCAGTAAAGCATGGATGGCCGCCGGATAGTCAAACGCCGCTTCATGGGTCAACGCCTCGTCAACTAAACTGTTGATTCGGTCCCACTGTTGAGTTTGCTGCGACTGAACGTCCTCAATAAACTGCTCGCTCCATTCCCGATAATGTCCCAAGCGGGGATCCGATTGGTCGCGGATTTCGGTCGCGATCGCGATTGCCGATTCATAGTCATACGCATTCAATTCGCGAATCGCATCGGCCTGGCGATCGCTCAGTTCCGCCAACCGTTCTTTGACTAGGTCGTTCTGATTTGAGCCACAGTTACCACAGTACTGGTCCCAGATAGGCAACTGGGCTTCGCATGATAGACATGTAACTTCTAGCGATCCACCGCAACCGCGACAGTACTTGCGTCCCGCTTCATTGATGGCGTTACACTGGTTGCATTGCCCCACCGTTAAATCGGTAAGCTGGAGATCGCGTGTCGTCAAAGTCGCCCGAAGCGATTCACGAAACTCGATCGCGTTTTGAAACCGATCGTCGGGAGCATCTTCGAGTGCCTTGCCCAAAAACTTTGTGAGTGACGCTGGCACCTGGTCAAGTCGGATCACCTTCGGGCTCTTGCCGGTCACCATCTGATACAGCGTGGCCGCCAGGCTCCATAGGTCGCTACGGGCATCGATCAATGCCGCGTCACGACGCTGTTCTGGTGGCATGAAATCAACCGTCCCCAGCACCGCCCCCGTCATTGTCATTCCATCGTCACCCGCCTCGATCTTTGCCAGCCCGAAGTCAGTTAACTTGGGCGTGCCATCCTTGGTCATTAATACGTTGGCAGGCTTGATGTCGCGGTGGATAATACCGGCATCGTGGGCTTTTCCGAGGCCGTCGCACAGTTGGCAAGCCAAATTGACAGCGGTTTCTAGCGAAATCGCATCGCCGGAGCACTGATCGAGCAGCGTGCCGCCGTCAACATATTCCATGATCAAAAACGGACCGTCACTGCTGCGCCCGTAATCATGGATCTGAACGACGTGGGGGTGGTTAAGAGTCGCGATCGCTTGGGCTTCGGTCACAAATCTTGCCAACGCAGACTTGCTCTGTGCGAGCGGACCTAGCACGCGTTTGATCGCGACCTTGCGTTTCAGCCGAGTATCGGTCGCTAGCAGCACCTCGCCCATTCCGCCTTGACCGAGCGTGCCTTCGATTTGGTAGCGTTTCGCAAGATCGACAATCTCCAGGTCATCTTGATCCGGTACTGCCGCAGATGTATCCAGCCCGCCAAGTGTCGATTGATCGCCAAGACTCTTGGGCGATGAACGCTGCAAGCCGGGAAGCATTGTCCTGTCGTTGTTCACGCTTGCAGCGGATTCTTTAGCCATGATGGTTGAACTGGGTAAGGACAGACGACTATCTTCTAGCCCGAAGTTTAACGGATGACTCATCCCCAGGGGGGAGGGCTGCGGCTAATCGAGATACAATTGCCGATAAGTATCGAACTTGGCGGATTCAGTGCCGATTTGAATTTGCATGCCCGGCGACAAGGGAACCAGGGTGCGGACTGGCAATTCGGCTCCGTCAACCGTTACAGGAACGTCGGAGACCAATGCCTCCAGCCAGAAAGAGCGGTCGATGTGCAACAACCTTGCCTGGCTCGCCGGTCCACCATGATTGAGCACAACCGCCGACTGCGTCTTCGAGCCACCGATCAACGCTTCTCGATAGAGCAGGACATACGACTCATCGACTACGTTGTCGAGCCGATCGAATCGCACGGCGTTGACGCGAGTTTCGAGTGCTTGTCGCCAAACACGCGGCAACCTAGCACCGATGACCTCACCATAAAGTTCATCCCAAAACCGCGGATCGCCGCCCGCCTCACGGGCATCCTGGCCCAGCATCAACAGTTCCAGTAGCAATTGCTGCGGCACAGTCGCGGTAACGCCCACATTCAAGGGGGTAATGTCACCAATGTAGTTGTGGGACAGCACGGCTCGATTACGAACAACCGAATAGTTCAGCTCAAAGCCGCTGCGAGATTCGTCGATCAACTCGACCCCATCGGATGTCAGCTCAACGCGGAAATGGGTGCGTGAAATCGCCCGCGAAAAATCGTCGTTTGTATCGGAG
>DNWZ01000223.1 GCA_003506095.1 Planctomycetaceae bacterium
TTTTGTTGAAAACGGATACGACATGAAATGGTTGCACCGGGAGATCACTTCCAGCCAGGCGTATCAACGAAGCGGCAAGCCGATAGACAGCGCTGACAGCGACACCAAGAACTTCAGCCGGGCCGTTGCGAGACGCATGCCGGCGGAGGTGGTTTACGACAGTGTGAAACAAGTTGTCGCTGGCAGTGATCAGGCAGATGAGGTGCGTACCGACCTCACGCGACGGGCTTCCGGACATCTGTCGATGCGATTGGCTGGCACCTACGCGATGCAGATTTTCGGGAAGCCGGAGCGCGCCGTGAACTGTGACTGTGAACGGAACGATCATCCCACCTTACTTCAATCGGTGTTCCTTCAAAACGACCCGATCATCGAACAACGACTCGAAAGTAGCGACTGGTTGGCAGAGATCGCGGCCGCCGAATCTAACAATGCATTGCCGCCACTTGCCAAACTAATCGAAGAAGCTTGGTTGCGATCACTTTGCCGCTTGCCCAGTCAGGTCGAGCTCGAGCGAAGTCTTATCCATTTCAGCGAAGCGGACTCGACGAGCAGTGGGATGCAAGATTTGTTGTGGGCGTTATTGAATACTAAAGAGTTTCTGTTGATCAAATAACACTCACGAAACCAAACGCACAAGGACTTCATGATGTTTGTTACACGCCGCCATTTTTTGCAAGTGGGTGCGATCGGAACGAGCTTGACGCTCAGCGATTACCTTCGCTTCGCCAACGCTCAAGATCAAGTCGATCAAGGCCGTTCGTCCGTGTTGGTGTTTTTGGGCGGCGGCCCATCGCATCAAGACACGTTTGATATGAAGCCTAACGCTCCGGTCGAATATCGCGGGCAATTTCAACCGATTCGAACATCGGTCCCCGGAGTCGAGATTTGTGAACATCTACCCAAACTCGCTCGCCGCGCCGATCGCTACGCAGTCATTCGAGGAATTTCGCACAGCCTTGCCGACCATGGCCTGGGAACGCGTTACCTGATGACGGGCAACTTACCAACACCGGTTGTTGACTACCCGATGTATGGCTCGGTGGTCAGCAAAGAGTTTCCTGCCGCAGCCGATCTCCCTTCATTCGTTTCCATCGAACGTCCCGTCGAAGGCCCGGGGTATTTGGGTGCCGAGTACGGTCCACTGTCCACCGGCGAGAAACCTCGATTCGGCCAGCCGTTTCGAGTTCGAGGAATCACACTCGATGGAACGATGACCCTGGATCGATATCGTAAGCGGCGTAAGCTGGTCGATGATATTGATACGGCGTTTGCAGGTTTTGAAAACCTTGACGATTCCGTCCGCAGTCTCGACCGCTTTTCACAGCAGGCCTATCAGATCATTAGCTCATCAAAATCCCGCTCCGCTTTTGATTTGACGCTCGAGAACGAACGCGAAGTGGATCGATTTGGTCGTCATGAGTTTGGGCAAAGTCTATTGCTGACGACTCGCCTGATTGAAGCCGGAGTTCGTTTCGTTACCGTTCTCTTGGAAGGTTGGGATACGCATCAGGACAACTTCAATCAATTAGGACGTCAGCTACTACCCAACCTGGACCAGGCGCTCTCGGCGATGCTCGATCGCTTCGGCGAACAAGGCAGGCTCGATTCGACAGCGATCTTGGTCACCGGCGAATTCGGCAGAACGCCCAAAGTGAATAACAACGCGGNNAGGAACGCGGGACGCGATCACTGGTCGAGGGCGATGTGCTCTTTGATGGCCGGCGGCGATGTTCGCACAGGCCAGTTCATTGGTGAAACCGACGACAAGGCGGCCGGTCCCAAAGGCAACGGTTTTACACCGGACGACTTAGCCGCCTCGTTCTTCCGAAACATCGGGATCGACCCCAAAACAGAATACAACGCAAACGTCGGACGGCCGATCACGCTGATCCGCGATGGATCGACGATTCCAGGACTGTTCACTTAGAATGCACGATGTTGAGTTCACCATGACAAAGATTTACGCAGCGATTGGATTCGCTTGTTTGACCTGCTTCTCGGCGCGAGCAGTTGCTCAACCACCGCAGGTTCCGCGAATTGACAGCGTTGTGATGGCCGACAATCAGCCTCACCAAGATGATCCGGCTGTGATCTGGTATGACGATTTCGATCTTCCACAGCGCCAGGATCAGTATCCTGAGAAAAGTGGCAAGCTGTCACAAGAGGTTCGTTTTGGAACCACCGGAGTATCGCTAGAGATGGCTTATCCGCGTGGATCTCAGGGAATCGGCGGAAGGAAAGTTTTCTTCGGAGATTCTCCGACCAATCGCCGCCAAACGTTGCGAGGCAATGAATCATTCGACGACATTTACTGGCGGATCTATGTCAAGCATCCTGCCGACTGGAAAGGTGGTGGCCCGGCCAAGCTGTCACGAGCGACGAGTCTTGTTCCACCGGGTTGGCGACAGGCGATGATTGCGCATGTGTGGAGCAGCGGAGAGGCATTGACGTTGGACCCGGCCAGTGGTGTCAAAAATGGGCGCGTGGTCACAACTGCCTACAACGACTTTCCCAATCTGAAGTGGCTGGGGAACAAGCCGGCATCGCAGTTCAAACTGCATGGCGGCGAAGGACTCGGCTGGTGGGTTTGCGTCGAAGCGCGGGCGAAGCTCAATACACCTGGCACGAAAGATGGCATCAACCAACTCTGGATCGACGGCAGACTGGAGGCCGAGCGGCGCGACCTCGATTGGAGAGGGACGTTCGCCCAGCGCGGTATCAATGCGGTCTTCCTCGAAGCTTACTGGAACGAAGGTTCGCCCGTTGATCAGGCGCGTTGGATCGACAACTTTGTAGTTTCGACTAAGCCCATCGGTCCGGTCGTCTGCTCCACGAATCCCACGATTCTTAAAACAAGTTATAACGGCCCCGGCCAACAGCATTCATGGCAGGCCGAGATTGCGGAGAGAGATTCAAGGGGCGCCGTGGTGGGAGAACCGATTTGGAGATCGTTTATTACGCAAACCGATTCAAACCAAGTCACCATCAACACCGAAACCGGTGAGTTCCTCGGCCGTTTATCACAATCGTCATCGCTCGCTAACGACACGTCGTATCTGATTCGAGTTAGGCAACGAAGCAGCAACGGCCAGTGGTCTCCCTGGAGTGACTGGCATCAGCCCTTCCAAACAAAAACTGCGAAAGAAGAATCTCCACAGTAGAGCGTTCAACAGCAGTTGACTTGCGGAAAGGGTTGGTTTCCCTACTCGCTCAAGACATCAGCAATCGTCTGAAAGAATTTTGGCGACCAGTCACCGCTGCGAAGACCGCTCTGCTTGCGGACTTGCACGACGACGAGTTCCCGTTCTGGATCGACGAATAAGATGCAGCCTGAGAACGAACCGTGACCTAACGAGTTCTTCGAGAACAACAGCTCTTCGTCGCGCTTCGAATCACGCGGCGCATTGGGCTTGAGATGCCGCTGCCAATGGATGCCGATCCCTTCGT
>DNWZ01000474.1:0-174 GCA_003506095.1 Planctomycetaceae bacterium
AGCCGATCGGCATCATCGGGTTATTTCGTTTGTCGTCGACCACTTTGTCATCGGAGTTCATGCCGGTCAAAATCGCGCCTAAGAAAACCGTGTGGCTCCCTTCGGGCAGCGGCAGGCGGACCGTGTAAACGTCGCTCGGCCCCCAAATGTCGCCATCCGAAATGCCGGTCGCAA
>DNWZ01000474.1:281-5016 GCA_003506095.1 Planctomycetaceae bacterium
TTCGACATAGTCGACGATGTGTTGCATTTGATCGTCGGCCAACGAACGGAATCGCGTGGCGATGATCATCAAATCGGCCCCCTTCAGCCGATGCAAACCCGGAATGTTGTCCGATTGGTTCGGATTGATCTTTCCGGTCGCCGGATCGATCGAAAAGACGACGGTGCAGTCCATACCGTGATGCTGCGACAGGATTTTTGCCAATTGAGGCATCAATTCCTCGCTGCGGTATTCCTCGTCACCAGCGACCAGAACGACACGTTTCCCTTTTCCGGGGCCCGATTCGCCTTTGAACTCCAACCACTGCGTTTCGTCGGCAACGGCCAAAGTCGCTAGCATCAGAAAACTGGTCGCAAACGCTGCGACTGCCGAAAAGTGGCTGAAGAGACGGCGGTTGGAGCAATCGCTTGAGCGACGCAAAGGCGACGAGCCGATAAAGCTTACCTGTGAATGTGCCGTTGGGAGATGTTTTGTCATGTTGATCGACCGGGCGTATTGGGGCGGGAAAAAGTGGGGGACGTTGCAGGGAACGAAAAGTTGTCTCTGTAGTTTGGTCACAGCAGGTCGCCACGGCAAGCACTTGACCGCACAACACCAGCGGCAAGGCCTACTGACCGCGCCGTGCGATGCTTGCCGAAATAGAATGCGGGAACGGTTATTATCTAACACCTACAACGCTTCACATTTTCGAGAGCCCAGCAATCGCTTGGTACATTCATGACTCCAGACCGCAAGACCTTACTGCTGCCGATTCTGCTGATCACCGTCGGCGTCGGCTGGTTGCTCACCACACTTGGCGTTGCCCCGGGCATCGACTGGGTCTGGACACTCGGTTTGGCAGTGGTCGGCATATCAACCTTCGCCGTCAGCGGTTTCGACAAAGTCACCGTCGTCGTCGGCCCGTTCTTTATCCTCGCAAGTTGCTTATCGATCCTGCGTCAAACAGATCGTATGCGTTTCGATGTTGAAGTCCCCATCCTTGTGATCATCGCAGGCGTCTTGCTGTTGATTGCAAGAGTTCCTGCCATCCCTGTTCCGAATTGGGTCGTCCAGGAAACCAAGCCGAACAACCCGCCCCAATAATCACAAGCGATGGATTGTCGGTGGAAACGAACGCGGCCAAGGCGATCAGTAAACCTTGACTTCGGTTTCGCCCGTCGGGCTGAGCATCGACTCGCCGAGCCCGCTTTCAGGAAACGGCTCATAAATTGTTTTTGGTAAACCACCCCCAGTAAACCACTGAAGCACCTGTTGCCATTGCTTTCGCCGCAGATGATCGGCGGCGGATAATCCAACGGGAATTGACTCAATCAGTTGATCGCCTTCATTATAAAATGCTTGCGACCGCTTCCATAAAACGACTCCGGAAACATCCTTCAGCGCCAGATGACAGTCGACGCGTGTCTCGTTGATCGTGATTTCTTCCCCGGTGGCTAACGTTCGAAACCGCAGATCGTTGTCGGTCAATTCTTCTTGTACCAAAACGCTTAACACCAGTCCGGTGCGCGGCTTGACCTGCACTCCGCGACTGACCAACTGGCGACTGATGTCTGCGAGAATCGAATCCGTAACCAAATCGACACCAGCGGTGTTGCCAGGCGACCGAAACTTGACATCTATCGTGATCTCTGAACCTTTTTGAAGGATCGGCTTTGGTGGTGGACGTTTCGCAATCGCGGTCTTGGTCGTTTGACTTGGCAGTTCAACACCCATCAACGCACCCGATTGCAGTGGCGATGTGGAACTGGTGTACCAAACTCGCTGGTCGGGGCCGCGCTGGATAAGGCTTCCATAAGGAACGACATAACGCCAGACGACGTTGCCGTTAGTACTGTCAATGAGGTCCAATACCGATCGATCGGCAGTCGCAGGGAAATACCTTTGGTTTCGTACCGGCATCGCAGTGCCATGAATCAACAGGTATCGATCGTCAGCCCACGCAATCCCGATCCGTGGCAGCGCAACCGGGAACTCCACCAACAGTTTGCCGCTTGAAAAATCCCAGACGGCCATTGTGGTTTCATCTCCAGACCTCAACTCGGCAGCCATTCTGCGCCCCGTCGAATCGAATGCGATCGACAATGCGTGCCATGCGCCACGCATGCAGGCGGCCGACTCCAGCGTGCCAAGCGGTTGAAGCGAATTGGCATCGACGACGTGTAGCTTTCCGGACGCGGAGACAATGACATTCTTTCGCGATGGTGATATCCAACTATAGACCGGCACAAACGCGTCGCGCCGGTTCAGATCGAATTGAGTGATTGCCTTGGCGTTGAACGTTGGCACATCCCAAATGACCATGCGACCCGATGACGAAAGCGTGATCAATGAATCGGCGTCATTGAAAGCAGCCCATGAAACCATCGATGTCCGTTGCTCGGGCATGTTGGGGCGAAAACCAGCAACATGTTTAGCGGTATCGATCTCATAAACATCAAGGCGATCGCGTTGTTTGCCGGTGCGGGTAACGGCCCACTTTCCGCTAGCAGTGAAGTCGACGAATTCTCCTGGATGATTTGTATTGAGCACCCCGATCGACTTAGCCTGGTCAAGGTCGAATCGTAAGACTTCGGTGACTTGAAACCCGTTCTCAATTTTCCCATTCTTATCCAGCGAAGGGGCGGTGATCATCGCCACATTTGCATCCTTCGTCGACGCAAACTTCAAGTCGCGTAAAATGATCGGATTGATGTTTAATGGAATCGGGCGAGTTCGAATCGATCGCTTTTCTGCGGGCGGTTCAACCGCTTTCCAAGCATCGATCGGCAGAAACGCTTTCGTCTCGACCTGCGATAGGGTCGGCTGAGTCAACTCTGGCAACTTGGCATCTTCGCTCATTCCGCCGCTGGCGACGACTTTGGTCCCTTCTTCGATCTCGTGCCATGGCAGCGTTTGGGCTGACAAACTGGCTGTCCCCGTCGTGCCGCGTAGGGCGACGATGCGACCGTCCGCCAAAACTTGTCTTTGAGTTTGCGAAGCGGAAAAACCTGGCATATCAGGTTCGACCCAGGCGACACCCCTGGCACCACGATCAATGACCGCACGGCCATACAGCAACCATCCGCGATCCTCGGGCAGGTATTGCAATGGCGGCCCGGCATATCCACTGCCGCTGAACAATGAATACAGCGGCCGATCGAATGAATGGTTTCTTATATTCTTCCCATCGACTACTCCCCAGATCGCGATTCCCGATGTGGTGCCTGCGGAATAAGCGGCGGCCATTTCGTTGCCATCGAGAGAAAACGCGATCGATTCAACCGTTGGACGTAGCGATGAACCCGTTTCGATCGCAGGCATCGTCAACGTGCCAGCCAGTGCGCCGTTACGTAGATCGAAGAATTGGATCGGGTCATCACCACGCGGACTGATGGCCAGGTAATGGCCGCCGCGGGTCATCGTGATTTGTTTCGAAGAGACAGAATAAGGTATCGTGATCTCATGTAACTTTCGTTGGGTCTTGGTATCCCAAACCGAAATTTTATGATCCGAACCATCACCGACAACCAATCGATCCGCAGCCGCAAAGGCAATGAAGTTAATACTCGCAAACTGTTTATTGAGATCGATTTCGATGATCTTTTTTGAGCCCGATAGCGACGAGATTTTGATCGTCGAATTCGGTGTGGGGGCATACCAAGCCACGGCGCGGCCGTCGGGGCTGAGCGCTTTATGTTGTAAGTAACCGGCTTCAAACTCAACTTGCCCAACCTTGCGGCCTGACCGAATGTCATGACAGATCAACATCGTCGGTGAAGATGGATGGAAGATTCCGACGAACGGGCTGGTCACATCGGGCATCACCGTCTCGACATTCCCGAACCTTGCGTTCGAAGGAATCGCAAGATTTCGTGCGGCATTGATCTGGGCGGTGCTGCCGGGATCGGGGTGAAGTTGCCAGTCGGACCGATTCGGCTCGGCCAGCGGTGGACCGCTGCCGTTGGTCAGTGGCGCAGTATCGGCCGGTTCGTCTTCTGGCGGTTGCGGTGGATTGTCGTCCGGAGTTTGCGGAACAAGACTTTCCTTCATCGCTTTCGCAGGCCCGACACGGTTTACTGCGGCTTCGGCCTGACGCATCACTTGATCGACGAAACGAATATCGCTGAGGCTCAGTTTTTCCAGCGGCACAGTGACGGTGCTGCCGTCGGTTTTTTGCAAAACGACATTGCCGTCAGTGACATCGACCAATGTCGCTTCGACCTTGAAACCGCCGGCTCGCGCGGTCCAGAATCGTGGTTCATCGGCAACGGTTCGGTTGGCGGCGACGAATAGCATCGCCACCACTAGCCATCGAAAGCTCATGACTTGCCGAGGGTTTGCGGTAGAGAAGGAAAAGATACCCGGATTGTTGCCAGATCGAGAATCTTTTGCAACTGCGAACCTAAGCGAACAAATCGTGAACGACCTTCGCCTCGTCGGGGCCGGTCAATCGATGCGTGCGGCCTTCGTAGTGCAGGCTCAATGCTTGATGGTCCATCCCTAGCGAGTGCAAAATGGTGGCATGCAGGTCGCGGAAGTGAACCTTGCCTTCCACCGCACGAGCTCCGGTTTCATTCGTCTTGCCATGAACATAGCCGCCTTTGAAGCCACCGCCAGCCAGCCAGAACGTGAACCCTTTTTCATTGTGTCCCGATTCATCTTTGCCGTCATCAGGGATCAGCCCCGGACGACCGAACTCGCCGCCCCAGACAACCAAAGTCTCATCCAGCAAGCCTCGCGTCGCCAAATCTTCTAG
>DNWZ01000077.1 GCA_003506095.1 Planctomycetaceae bacterium
GCACCAAGGACAGCAGGCGGCGGATAGAATTGCTTCTGCTGGCCCGCATGCATGAGTTCTTGCGCCGCCCCGTCGATATTGAGGACATCAACCCCGATATATGCGAAGTGCTGGTTAAGCAGTGGCAACGGGAAGGCGTTTTAGTCAAGTCGATCCGCCTGAGAATCGAATGGTTCGACCGCGCAAACGCAGTTGCTCACGCCCTAGGGCTGCAAAAGCGGTTCGACTTCACAAACATTAGCCTGTTGCGCGGCTATGACTGGACCACGTCGCGGGCAGGCATTCCCACCCCGGAAGCGCCGACCGAAGTGAAGCGAGGCCGCCCGGTCAAGCGGCAAATGACGCTGTTGGCGACACTGACTGATCATTATCAGCCCGAGCGGCTTACCGGACGATCGGCAAATACAACCCGATTGTATAAGCACTCGATCAACGCCTTTTCTAAGTACCTGTGCCGACCGGCACGGGTGGCAGACCTAAATACGGAAACGGTATGTAAGTTTCTCAACTTCATGCTTACCGAGACGAAGTTGGCGCGTGCAACGATTCAGAAGGACCGCACGCAGCTTTGTACGCTATGGAACTGGTGCGCCAAAAAAGGTTGGCTGACCGAGTTTCCGCAGATTGCATCTATCAACTGTCCTGATCGCATACCGGATTCATGGACAGATGAAGAAATCAAGGCTCTGATGAATGCCTGTAAGTTGCAGCAGGGAATGATCGGCAGCATTCCAGCATGTGATTTCTGGCTGGCTTTACTTAGTGTCATCCATGATTCGGCAGAACGAATAGGGGCTTTGTTAAAGACCGAGGCATCGGATTTGGATTCGTCCGGTTTCTTGACTGTCCGGGGGGAACATCGCAAAGGTTCCAAGCGAGATAAGCAATACCGCCTCCAGCCGATCACGGTGGAAAGACTTGAGGCGATCCGACGACCCGGCCAAAAGCGGCTTTTCCCGTGGCCATATTGCTACATGTACATTTTCTCCCTGTACGGGAAAGTCCTAGAGTCGGCTGGGCTGCCCAACAATCGTCGGACGAAGTTTCACAAAATTCGGCGGACAACGGCGTCAAACTTTGAGGCCGCTGGTGGTAACGCAACCGAGTTGCTCGATCACAACAATCGATCGACGACGACGAAAGCTTATCTCAATCCAAGTGTCTTAAAGACGATGATGCCTGCCGATGTTCTGGCTGGCTTTGGTGAAGATGCCGCGATCGCCGTTCAGCCCGAAGCGATGCCAGAGGACGCCGACAAGCTGGCCCAAATTCTGGCAATCTTGAACGCTCCCAAATCCTGACTTGTATCCCGTAACTACAACCCTTTTCTGAGAAATGAATGATGAAACGTCGAAATCTAATTATCTCCGCGCTGGCTGCTTTAGCTTCGCCCATGTTGAAAGGGGGCGCAGCGACCGCAGCGACACCCTTGGCATCGTCACAGCAGTCGGCCGGTGTCCCGCTGTTGGACATTCGATATTCCACCGGTTCCGTTGGAGCTTATCTAACGGATGAGGAAGCAATTGAACTGGATCGTGTGATTGACGAGTTGAAAGGCAAGGACCCGATGATGGTCCGCCGTGCGGCTTTTATCCCCAGCGGTCAATTCAGTCTGTTTATGTTGGAATGCTGCGACGAAATCGAGACGTTTACTAGCCCATTTGACTTACCGGAAAGGTTTGGGAAGTACGGGCAAAACGTTTGTAACGCGGTCAATCCGGGTGAATTACTCACCAAAGAAGAAGCGATTCGAAAGATGGTAGCCAACAACCGTCGATTGCTTGGTCGCGAACAAAGAGACTGCTGGTTCTTAATCGCAGAATTGGGAAAGCGCCAAGGCGATCCAATAGTCACTTTGACTTGCAGTTACGACGAGTATTCAATCGTTTCGCAAGACGAATACGCCCCGGCGCGAATCTACCGGCATGAGGAGGTTGCGTCTTAGCGAATGAAAGCAACGGCTGTTGGCATAAACGGGATGCCACGAAATGCAGCCGAGCCGTGTAGTGGTCTGAGCAACGCTTACCACCCCATCCCGGTACGTGAAGCCGGATTAACCTCTTGCCCCTATTGATTGGCAAGTGGTTTTTCTACTCTTGGTTGAGTCTCGCCAAACGCACCGAAAACGCTTCCGGTAGCTATTATGGCCGTCCGTGTCTGCTTGCTATCCTTCTCGCGTGCGTGCGCGCCCGCGTGTGATTAACTTTAACGCCCCTGACGCATCGCACAACCGACTGCTTAATCCAATCGAAGCGACTCTGCGACTGCCGTTCCTGGAATAACGGGTTGCTAGTTTGTGATGCTGAGAAACACTTGAGAAGCTGAAAAGCAGTATAAGTGCTTTTGTTTTGTGCTCGCGCGCGTAGAGCGACGTTTTAGGTGTTTATAAATCCTGTGATTCTGGTACTGTTGCATCATGGCTAGAGCGACGGCTCGAAAACCGGTTCCCATGACCGGCTGCCATGTTTTTCTTTCACATGGGCAACGCATGGGGGTTGGATATGGCGACGCTTGTAAAGCGATCTCAGGCAGAGGGTAGCCCGTGGTACGTTCGGTATTACGAAGTTCTTGCAAACGGAACTAAAAAGCAACGGATGGTTTCGACGGGCACATCCGATAAGGGCACGGCGAAGCAGATTGCGAAAAAGTACGAAGCCGACGCGGCCGTTCGAGTACATCGCCTGGTCGACCCGATGGAGGATAGCATTC
>DNWZ01000429.1 GCA_003506095.1 Planctomycetaceae bacterium
AGTGGTGCGTGGTTCAAGTATGGCGAAGTTTACCTCGGCCAAGGAAAGGAAAAGGCGCGTAATTTCTTGATCGAAAATCCTGAAGTCACCGAGGAAATCAAGCAATTGGTGCTGGCCACCGGCGGCTATGCCGGACCGCTCAGCGATGGTGACGGCGAAGAATCCGAAGAGGTCGAAGCTGAAGACGCCGTCAACAGTTGATCGCTACTGGGGTTTATCCGATGCCGCCACGTGTCGCCGGGTGCCGCCATGTGCCCGGCGGCAAAACTCTTTAAACTGTCCGTTGGGTTGTTGATTGCACCCGTCGAAGCGATTCGGCTGGTGCGTCGGCGATCCGAAATCGTCGCTTAGGCGTAAGGAGCCTGGTCGTCGGCGGACATCGATCTTGGGTTGTTCGATCGGCGGCGTTCCCCGCCCTTGGTCTGGCTGGCAAGCCGCAACCCCATCGAAAAATACGTTATGTCACTGCTGCAAATCGCTTGGCGCAATTTTCGTTACCGATCGTTGTCGAGCGTCTTGACCACATTTTCGCTCGCATTGGGGGTGGCGTTGGTGGTTTTGGTGCTAGCCATCTACGGCATCATCACCGATGCGTTCCGCAGCAATTCGGCCGTCAGCTACAACTTGGTCGTCGGTCCTCCCAAAGGCGACCCGCTGCAGTTGACGCTCAATTCGGTCTATTACCTCAGCCAACCGATCGAGAACTTGTCGTTCACCGACTTCATGGAGTTCTACTCACAGGAAGACCGTGCGGCGATGGTCGCTAAGTTCGGTGGCTCGGCGTCGCTAGGCGAACGGCCCGGCAAGTACTCGCGATACCTCGCCGGCGGATTGGCGATTCCACTAGCGCTGGGCGATTATGTCGACCAATATCGCGTGGTGGGAACGACGACCGATTTTTTTGACAAACTGCTGCACGGGCCCGAAGTCGACCAACCGTTTGAGTTTCGCCAAGGCCGCAACTTCGAGTATTTCAACGAAGAGAACGGATACCTCGAAGCGGTGCTCGGTTCGCGTGTGGCGTCGAACTTGAATCTCGGCGTGGGCGATATCTTTTATCCGACTCACGGCGACCCCGAAGGCAAAGGTCATGAAGATGCCTTCAAGGTGGTCGGTGTTTTGGCACCAACGGGCACGCCCAACGATCGCGCCGCGTTTGTCAACCTGGAAGGGTTTTACTTGATGGAAGGACATGCCAAACCGGTCGATGAATATCCCGCTGATATGGTTCAAGGCAACGCCCCATCGGGTCGCGATCCTGACGGCAACGAAATCCGGCCGCTGAACATCCCCCAACGCGAGGTCACTGCGATTCTGGTCAGCAGCGGTGGCCTGTTCGGTGCCCAATTGATGAACGTGATCAACGAGAGCAAAGACGCTCAGGCGGCAGCGCCCGTCGGCGAAATCCACAAAATGTTGTCACAGATCGTTGGCCCGTTGCTGGTCGCATTGGTCGTCATCACCGTGATCACCTGTGTTGTCGCGGCGATGGGGATTTTGGTTGGCATTTACAATTCGATGAACGACCGGCGACGAGACATTGCGGTGATGCGAGCGTTGGGGGCGAGACGCGACGCAGTGACCATGATCATTTTGCTGGAAAGTTTGTTGATCGCCATCATCGGCAGCATTGTCGGCTGGATTATGGCTCACGGCGCTATCCTTGCGGCCAGTCCGTTTATCGAAGAATACACCGGTGTGCGGGCCGGTTTCTTGACGTTCAGCCAGTTCGAGTTTTGGGTTTTGCCGCTGGTTTTGCTGCTGGCGATCCTCGCCGGTCTGTTGCCCGCAGCTGTCGCCTATCGAACCGATGTCAGTCGAAACTTGTCTGCGTAAATTCACTCAGGCCATTGGCCCGGGCTAGGTAAACCGATCTCCCTTGGGGATGTCGCCGATACGATGCACGGGCCAAGGCAAAGGTCATTCTCCCACATTGACTTGTCGTCTAACCTATCGCAGCTTCAGCGGTTCACACTCAACACCTCCCACTCCAGCAACTTCTTTAAAAATGAGTTTCAAGGTTTCTATCAACGGCCAATTGTTCGACAAAGAAGATGCCAAGGTCAGCGTTTATGATCATGGTCTGTTGTATGGCGACGGCGTGTTTGAAGGGATGCGCAGCTACAGCGGGCGAGTGTTCAAACTGGTCGAACACCTGGATCGGCTTTATGAATCGGCCCAGGCGATCGGGTTGACCATTCCGATCGAAAAACAAGCAATGGCTGACGAAGTCAATCGGACTTTAAAGATCAACGATTTGACCGACGCATACATCCGATTGGTCGTCACGCGTGGCAGCGGATCGCTGGGGCTCGATCCCAATCGCTGCAGCAATCCTCAGGTGATCATCATCACCGACCACATCGCGCTCTATCCGCCGGAACGCTATCGCGATGGCATGGAAATCGTCACCGCTTCGACGATGCGAAACCATTCTGCGGCGCTCAGCCCCCGCATCAAATCGCTCAACTATCTGAACAATATCCTCGCCAAAATGGAAGGATTGCGAGCCGGTTGTGACGAAGCGCTGATGCTCAACCACAAAGGCGAAGTCGCGGAGTGCACTGGCGACAACATTTTCATTGTCAAACAAGGGATGTTGATCACTCCGCCATCGGACGCGGGGATTCTGGAAGGGATCACGCGCAACTCTGTGATTGAATTAGCGAAGAAGCTGTCGATTCCATTTGCCGAAAAAACGCTCGTTCGACACGATATTTACGTATCCGACGAATGCTTCCTGACCGGCAGTGCCGCCGAAGTGATTTCGGTCACGAAAATCGACGGACGCTCCATCGGCAACGGAAAACCAGGTAAAATTACTTTGCAGTTGGGCGAAGCTTTCAAAAAACTGGTCCACCAGGGCTGATCCGCCCCCTTCTCTCAATCCCACCCAACGAGGCGACTGACGTGCGTTACCCCGCCCCCTCCTTCATTCTCGCCACAGCACTGTTAGCGTTTGGCCTGCTGGCCAACGGTTGCAAGCCATCGGGCTCCAAGCCTGCCGATGGTCAAAACGCATCGGGTGCTGGCAAGCGGTTGCAGATAGCGATGATCCCCAAGGGGACGACGCACATTTTTTGGCGATCGGTCCATTTCGGTGCGCTCAAGGCGGCCGAGGAAATGAACGTCGATATTCAGTGGCGTGGACCACAAAAAGAGAGCGATCGCGACGAACAATTGAACGTGATTCAGGGATTCGTCAATAAAAAGGTCGATGGGATTTGCCTGGCGCCGTTGGACGCCGACGCGATGGCCCGACCGGTTCGCGAAGCCGGCCGCGGTGGCATTCCCGTCGTGATCTTCGACAGCGGTTTGAACGCCGAACCGACTGAGTATGCCAGCTATGTCGCGACCGACAACTTTCGCGGTGGCCAATTGGCCGGCCAGGTCATGGGCGAAAAACTCGGCGGCAAAGGGAACGTGGTTGTGCTGCGATACAATCAAGGCAGCGACAGCACCCATCAACGAGAAGAGGGTTTCCTTGAAGCGATCAAGGCGTTTCCGGATGTAAAAGTGATCAGCAGCGATCAATACGCGGGCACAACCACCGAGTCGGCGATGGACAAGGCTCAACAGGTCTTCAATCGCTATGGCGACCAGATCAACGGCATCTTTGCGGTTTGCGAACCGAACGCCGAAGGTGTTCTGCGAGTGCTGGAAGATCGCAAATTAGCCGGCAAGGTCGTTTTCGTCGGTTTCGATTCCAGCGAAGCGATGGCGGTGGCGCTTCGCGACGGAAAACTTTCGGCGATCGTCCTGCAGGATCCAGTCCAAATGGGTTACCTGTCGATCCAGGCGATGGTCAAAGCGATTCGAGGCGAGAGCGTCGAATCGTTTGTTGATACCGGCGTTTACGTGGCGACGACTGAGAATATCGACACCGAGCAGATTCAGAAGCTGTTGAACCCCGACAAAACGTAACCAGCGGGTTTATTCCAACGCAAGCTTCAGGGCACGATACGCTTCAACACTTTCGGCGACTTCTTGGCGGCCACCCGCTTCGTCAACGTGTTGCAGGATCAGCAGCAGGTTATCGACCGATCCGGCGGCCGCGACTGCTGCCTTGAGGTGTTCCAGCTTGTGCTGTGATGGCATTAGGGACCCTCCCTTGGCTTGGCCCGCCGCTGCTTTCTTGTTTCGATTCACGACAGAGTCTTTCTTTCCGACAGGGGGGGCTGGTGGGTTTGCAGCCGGTTTTGCAAGGGATTCGTCCGTAATGACGGGCTTCACCGCGACGTTTTCCGGTAACTCCTTGCCCGGATCTGTTGGCATATTCTCGAGTGGTGAGACCGGCTTAGGATGGTTTTTGGGTGGGTTGGGTTTGGCCATGGTGCTGCTCGCTTGCGGTGGTTGTCAACGCAGCGGGTTCTACCAGCAACGGTCGCGTCGTTTCAAGGCGTCACGCGGTTGCGGAACTTTGCAATTTGAACTCACCTAAGTACACTAACGTCCTCTTTCGATGGGCCGCGCGGTTCCAGAATCACTGTTAATTGGGCATGCATCGTGGAATCCATCGTCGCTGAACAACTACGTAACTTCGAACAGAAGTATCTGCCCGACGATTTGCAGCCGTGGGCATTTCATGACACGCCCGATCCGTTGATGCGGTATTTACGCGATCGCCGAATCAAACTCGGTATCGACCGCGTATTGTCATTGACCAAACTTGACCCAGCCACCTGTTCGGTTTTGGTCGTTTGCGGTGGCGTCGGTGGAGAAGGCACGTACCTCGCAAATCGCGGATTTCGCAACGTTACCGTTTCAGACTTTTCTGAAAACGCACTCGAGATCTGTCGTCGGCGTGATTCGCGGCTCAGGACGCGTGTCGACAATGCCGAAGCGGTCGACTTGCCCGATGAAAGCTACGATATTGTGCTGGTCCAGGATGGTCTGCATCACCTTCCGCGCCCAGTGCTCGGTTTCACCGAAATGGTCCGTGTTTGTCGGCATGCGGCAATCGTGATCGAGCCTCACTCAGGGTTGGTCGGTCGATTGTTGGGACGGGAGTGGGAATACGAAGGTGACGCGGTCAATTACGTGTTTCGATGGAACCACAGCCTGTTGGAACAATCGACCCGCTCCTACATTCTAAGGCGTCCTTGTTACGTTAAAGGGATTCGTTTCTGGGACCACAACGTCGCATTGCGAAAACTAGCTGGCCTTTTCGGCGGTGGTCAAATCGGACTTTTAGTCGCTAAATCAGCCTACGGATTGCTTGGCGCAGTACCTTTTCTGGGCAACATGATGGTCGGCATTGTTGTCAAACAACCGGCAAGCCAGTCGCCATCGCGATAATCGCGATGGGGTGCCGCAGCGCACTTGGTTGTTCTTTCTCGGCTGCATTCTCTCTGCTGGCGTTGATTTTTCACGTCGTCTGAAAGCCTTGTCCCCATCACCGCCTGTCCTCATCTCCGTTCGCAGTGAGTCGCCGTTTTTGCAATTTAATTGCATGTGTATTGACCGGTTGTTGCGCAGTGATAAGATTTGCACATGGTTTGCACGTGCAGGGCTGGGCGATTAGATTGCGTCTATTCTGGCATAGGCTATGCGGCAGTACTCCCTCAGGCTTTCGAGAGATTTCCATGCGGTTCACAAAGACGCGGTTTTTAGCTGCGATATTTCTCTGTTCGTTTCTCGGTTCAACAGCGACGACTTTGTTTGCCAGTGAACCGGCCACGACAGTTCCGGCAGGGCGCGCGATCACGCGTGTCTTCATCCAAGATCCTGACAAACTGACGCTGATGTGGGCTGATCTGTTGGCCCAAGAGCCGCCAACCTTTTCTGCCGCTAAGCCGGTAGAAGGCTTCCCGCAGCTTGATCCTGACCGGCAATCGCTCGTTCAAATGTCAATTTCCGCGGGCAAAATCATGGTCGGCGTCCGCGATGACGAAGACGGACAGTTTCAAAGCGGTTGGGTGTTGGTCGATTCGGGTGTTGAAGAGGAAGAACATGGCGACCATTCGCATTGGTATTACAACAGTGCCCCGAAGGTAATCGCCAGTCGATTGGACGCATCGCAAGGCAATCCGGCGCATTTGTATTGTTACGATGGCGTCTTCTACCTGGCCAATGACCGAATCGGCGGATTCACACGACTTGATCCCAAGGCGATTGGCGGCGATGCCGATGCGGCATCGATCGACGCGATGGCCGCCTTTCACACCGGCGGTAACGGCCACATCACCCTTGCCGTTGCAGGTGATTTGGCATTTTCAACTTGGATGAGCCGCGAAGAAGCCAATGCAAAGCGAGTGGACGTTACAGCGGTCTCAGCAGCGGGAGCCAAAGAGATCGCATACTCGTTCGACGCCCTCAGCGGCGGTCTGCATGGTGCAACCTACCAAGCCGGCAAAGTTTTCTTTGCCCCAGCAAACGGGATCAACTGGATCTCGGTTCCCAAAACATCAAAAGTCAAACCAGAGTCGCTGGTCGTTCATCACATTGACTTAGGCGTCGATGGCGAAAAGCCACGTCGCACGGGGGCGTTCACGACGCACGATGGCCATGTGTTGTTTACGTCTGGCAGCGGTGAATCGTCGTTCTTGGGCATTATTGATGCACGCATCGAAACGCCAGAGGTGAATCGAATTGAGTTAAAAGTGGATGCCAAATCGCGTGCCCATGGTCCCGCGATTGTGCGCACCCGCACTCAGGGGCCCATCGCATTTCTCTTTCATGATCATGCGAAGGATGTCGACGCTCCGAACGTCGCCACCGTTATTCATCTCGACCCCAATCGTGATGGAAGTTTCACTGATGCAAAGGTCGTCAGTGAGATCGAGGTTGGTGCAAGCCAAGTCGAAGGTCACGGCGGGCATCATGACATGGTCTTCGATGCGGCGGGCCGACTGGGCGTGATCGCCAATCCGGGCAATCGCGTGTTGGAAATCATATCAACGTCTGATTTGAAGAGTATCGGACGGATGGAAACGTCGTTCGTTCCCGCAAGGCTGTTGTCGGTCGGCGGCCGAGGCCCGATTCGCCACTAAGTTTTTTTAAATCCAAAATACAAAATCCAAAATCTCAAATTCTATAAGGGATGAACTCAATGCCTTCCAGATTCAATACCGCTCAGCGCGGCTTCACCCTCGTCGAGTTGTTAGTCGTGATCGCGATCATTGGTGTAATGGTCGGGTTGTTATTGCCCGCTGTTCAGGCGGCACGCGAGGCGGCACGTCGCATGTCGTGTTCGAACAACTTGAAACAAATCGCACTGGCCACTCATAACTACGAATCAACCTTTCAGATGATTCCCGCAATGACGGGCACTGGCACCTATTCGCCGCAAGCCAGAATTCTGCCATTCATCGAACAAGCGGCGATGTCCGATCGCATTAACTTTTCGGTACCGCTGCTTTTGCCACCGTTATTTCAGTCTCTCTACAACCCAGCGGTTCGCGACTTAGTCTCGCAACCGATTTCGACGTTCCAGTGCCCTAGCGAAGCCGGTATGGCGATGTTCGCCATCACCTTTGCCGGGGGCGACACGGGACAGGCGGCAGGCAATAACTATATGTTCAGCAACGGTAGCGGCACGGGCACCAATTACGACGACCGCTTTCGCACCGACGGCATGGTATTTGAAAACTCTTGGACACGATTTCGCGACGTAACCGACGGGACATCCAATACGGTCTTGTTGGCTGAAACGGTCTTAGGCGATCAAGTGATCGGCCCCAGCCCTTCGCCGATGAAACCTCATCGTCGTGCCGCATCGTGGAGCAGTTCTTCGGTCGCCGGTGTTCCTGGGTTTGTTACCGGTGGCAGTGTGATTTCCAATCCTGATTTGGGGGCACTGTTTCAAGGTGGCACGTTCACCAGTTACCGAGGCACACGTGGTGAATCTTGGATTCGTGGTGTCCCGTTCGCCATTGTTGTCAATGGATACCTGCCGCCCAACAGTCCGATCCCCGATGTGACGATGCATGGTCGCGGTTTTTTTGCCGCGCGAAGCTATCACCCTGGCGGCGCGATGCATGCTTTGGTCGATGCAAGCGTTCGATTCGTGACGGACTCAAACGACTTGGTCGTGCATCGTGCGATTTATTCGCGAAACGGCGGCGAAGTGGTCCAGTTGCCGTAATTGAGTTTCTTGCAAAACAGGGTCCTTCTAACCGCTGATAAAGTTTTTGTCATGAATCGTCTATTCATCACCATGTTCACATCGGTTATGTGCTGTTTCGGCTTGGCCGGTTGTGGCACAGGCGGTGATTCGTCGACCGTTCGCGAAGGCCATCTGGTAAAGGTTTTTTGCGACGACAAGCCGATCGGCGGTGTAGAGGTGCGGCTTTACAATGTCCCGCATGTCGAGGGTAACAAACCGGCATATGTCGGTTTTTCGGATCCCAGCGGATCGGCATACCTGACACCTCTCAGCAATGACGCTCCACCGATCGATTCGGTTCAGTGGAAAGTCGCGATGGTGTCCGATGGTGACGGCAGTTGGAT
>DNWZ01000226.1 GCA_003506095.1 Planctomycetaceae bacterium
CGACGACAATCAGGTCAAAGAAGTCAGGCGAGAACTGTTTGTAGATGTTCTGTGCTTCCTCCGTGCCGGTGACCGCTTGGTAGAGGCACAAGTAGATCTCGAATGCTTTGTCGACGGTGCGGTTGGTGATTTTGGTCATCGCCTGACCGAACGGCTTGAAATCGTTTGTCTTGGTTTGGTCGGCCAGGATGTTTCGATCGACCAAGAACAGGATTCGCCGTTTCGCCCCCGACTTCCAGAGCCGCCAGATGATCTGAAATGCGGTGTAGGTCTTGCCGGTTCCGGTTGCCATGACCAGGAGGATTCGATTCTCGCCGCGTGCGATCGCATCCACGGTGCGGTTGATGGCGATCTGCTGGTAGTAGCGAGGTTCCTTGCCCGAGCCGTCGTCGTAATAGGGCTGCGTTGTGATCGACTCTTGTTCCTGAGAGTAGCCCTTAGCCGTGCGATAGCGTTGCCAGAGTTCTGCCGGTGTCGGGAATTGCTCGAGAGGGATCTCCCGTGTAACCGCCCCGGTTGTCGCGGTTCGATCGTGTTCGAGGAACGCATCGCCATTGGAACTGTAGGCGAACGGCAGGTCGAGCATTTCAGCGTACTCTAACGCTTGCTGCATCCCGTCCCCCACGGAGTGCTTGTTGTCTTTGGCTTCGACAACCGCGAGCGGAAGATTGGGCTTGAAGTAGAGCAGGTAGTCCGCTTTTCTCGCTTCGCCTCGTCGGACGGTTTTTCCACGAACGATAACGCGCCCTCGTGTGAAATAGGCTTCTTCACGAATCTGCGTCATCAAATCCCATTTCGGCTCCGTCAAGCCAACAATTGCAGGCGTGATGAACTTGGTCCGAATGTCTGTTTCACTGAGTTGCTTTTTGTCCATTCCGCGATGGTTACCTGGTCAGTTTTCAGGTTGGATGGCCGTTGACTAACGGGCATTGCTTAGTGTGCTTGAACAGCCTGAAGAGGGGCAATCCGGTCCCATGGTACCAAACGCGGCCACGTGCCGGGTACACCGCTTGCGGTAATCTCGGTGACGGGAGGCCGCGAGTGAAGTCAACTTTCGACGGGGAGACTACACAGCAGGCCCCGTAGGGCGTCCGGCAGCATTAATCGAACGGTAAAGCGATTGGCATTCAGAAGCGTTTCAGAACGGCCTGAAGAGGCTCTTGGGCCAAACCAGTCTCGTGCATCCGTTTGGATGCCCTGGTGTGCAGAATCGAGCTTTGCGATTGGTTCGTGTGGATGAGTCTGACGCCTCCGGCAAGATCGGAAGGTCCGGGTCGTTGGTAGAACTGCGCGAGTGCGCATTAGGGGTTGCGCACTGTCGATTTCGTCGATTCCGCTCGTGATGCTTTCATGACGCCCACAGAGCGTTTTACTACGCGGTGTTCGATCGCCAAAAACCAGCTTTTTCCTAATGAAAATGATGATTTAATGACAGCTTGTTAATCGATTTTGGGGAGCGTTTCCAATCCGCTGCGAATTGGGGTCAGTTGTCCTTCAGACCTGGGTGCGAAACTGCTTGGAAATGGCCCGCTTTTACAGCTAAGGCACGAGGTATTTCTAGTGCCAATGCCTGTAAACTCATCGGTTCTGCCACAAGACGTGACCATCGCCAACACACGGGGCCCCTGGCAGCGACGCCCGTAATGGTTAACTCGCAATTATCCGGTCCGATCTAGCATTACCTGGGAGACAATTAACGTGTTTTTTGATGAAATCGGGGCCGATGGATGGCCAGCGTGCCTGTCCGGATCGGCGATTGAGTCGCAAACGTGTAACGCACGACCGATTCTCCGTGCGCCCATCCGTAATGCTGCACCAGGTCGGGCTTCACCCCGCGTTCACGATTAAGCCGTCAGGATTATCCGGCTCGATAAAACATCGCTGGGCTTTGATCGACCGCCCACTTTGTCAAGTTCGTGCTGCTGGGCTGCCTTCCCAGGATCACTGTTTCTTGGGAGCCCGTTTAGAGTGTTTGATCTCGATCTTGCCGTCGTGGTCGCGACCGATACCCTCGGTCGATTGCGGCCTTTCCCGCTCCGACGTTTGGCGATCGATCATCATCATCCGGTAGACGATCTCCAATCGCACATCCTCGGTACCGTGTCGGGCTAAGAACGAAGCGACCGAAACAAGGTCGCTCGGAATAAGGTTTCCGCGACTGACGTGTTGACTGACTCCCGATGTAGTCATCCCGGTTAGGCGAGATAAGTCGCTGTAATCGTAACAGAACTTTTGGACTGGTGGTGCCATGGTGATTCGGACCGGTGAAGGTTATGTTGCCGAGTGTTTCTCAGACGATCGATTTTACACACTGTGTCATCTAATAAAACCCCCCTCACCGATAACGATCCGCCTGGGGTCGGTCTTCCCACACCAAAAGCCAATCGTTGACACAGTGTTGCTTCAGGTGTAGTTTGTAGGGACCTGGAGTGCTCGTTATGCATGTGAGCGTAATTGTCGGGGCTGCTCGGTCTCGGCGATGGTGACAAAAGTTGGTCACACCTTCAGCGATGCGGTAACGATTCAACGGACTCCGACTGAGAAATCGACAGTCCGCCGACACCGCGACGGATCTTGCAATTTGACAGTCATTTACAACGGAAGAAAAGAATGAAAGCAACTTACGATTCACCAACGGCAAGGCTGTCAGAACAAGACAGAATCAGCGAGGCGGCGCGACCGGGGTTGCCTGATCATTCGGCGCAAGGGTCCCGTCCGGATTCTCAACCGACGCTTCAGAGTTACACCCGACGCCGTTGGAGACTCAATCTCGACGGCGACCACTGCCCGCAGATAGAAATCCAGTCGCACCAAGCGAACGATGGCATCCATTCGTCAATGGTTAGCCTGAGGTTCGCAACTATTACTCGTCACAAATACATGACACAGTGTAGGCTTCGCGGCCTGCTGCTTCGGTCGAGAGCATGGTTGCCGACGAACCGCGCGAACCACGAAACACCTTTGACAGGGTTGTGAACGCCGTCGTTGGCAACTTCAGAACCAACGCAACCTGTTTCCCGAAAATAAACAAGTAGAAACCTTTTTCCAAATCGAGTCACAATGGTGGGGTGGGGGCAAAAATGTTTTCAAAG
>DNWZ01000120.1 GCA_003506095.1 Planctomycetaceae bacterium
AGCGCCAAAGCGGCTCAGGGTTTACCGATAGGTTTTAAGTAGGCCTGCGCAATTGAGTCGGTATAAGTCCCGCCGAAAATGCCGTCCACATCGCGCGGCGGCATTTCGAGAGCGGGGAAGGCCCCTTGCGGCCCTGAAAGGCCGACTCTCCCACAGGAGAGTGTCGTGCCTTGTTCAACCGATTTACTTCTACCGACCTGCTGAAAACGAATCGATCATTCGTTAGGTCCGACTAAACCGTCCGCAATCGCTTCATCAGCGGTCACATTGCGATCGACTCCGCCGCCTTGGCCATGTGACGGATGCGTCGAGTCGCCGGCCGCCCCCAAGTGCACTGCGGTGTAACCGCCACGGCTCTTGAAGTACAGGATCAAGATAATGTAACAGACCAACATAAAGGCTGGGAAAACGGTAACTCGAGCAAGGGCGCCTTGTTTGGCGGTCTTGATCAATTCGCCCGCTTCGGTCGCCGTTTCTTCGGGCAACGCATTGAGCTTGTCCTCGTCGACCGCGGTGTAGTCGCCCAAGAAGTAAGTGCTGTCCTTTTTGACTTGGTCATAAGTGCCGGGCATGTTCGCTTCCATCGCGACGCGAGCCGAATCTTCTTGCATCGCGCCGATCAACGGGCCGCCGATGATGCCGACGGTCAACATACCGATACCGGCGATCGCATTGAGCGTCACTGCGCCACCCTTGGGGAATTGCTCTGCCACGACGCCCAGCATGGTTGGCCAGAANNGCCAGCAGGCCTAGGGGGGTGAGTGCTTTGACGACGGGGCCGGCAAAGAATCGCAACACCATCATGATCGCGGATGTGTAGATCAAAACCCACAACGGATTAAAACCGGCAGCCTTCATCGGCTCTTCCATAATCCCGGTAATCGCACCGTCGGTGCCGAGTTCGGTGGTGGCCAGCGGCATCATGATCAAGCATAAGAAAATCATCATCGGCCGACCGAGCGATTGGCAATAAGCACCATAGGCGGCGGACGAAACGATCACGAGTGCCCAAACCAACCACGATGGGAATCCGAACACGTTGCCCAGTTCGCGGAAGACCAGGAACGAAGCGAGTGCTGCGCCGACCACGCCAAACTCGCCCAACATATCCTTATAAGTTGCACCTGAGCTGACTCGTTCGGAAACCGGAAATTCCAAGCGAATCAAAATCACGACATAAACAACCGCAGGGATCGCAATGATATAGATCAGCAAACGCCAATCGTCGGCAGCGGCTTGGCCGAGCATCAACGTGATCAATCCGCCGAGCACCAAACCGCCTGGCCAACCGGCATGCAGGATGTTGAGCCACTTGGTTTTGTTCTTGCTGAACATCGTCGCAACGACCGGATTGATGAACGCTTCGACCGTTCCGTTGCCCAATCCTAGAATGATCGAACCGATCTTCAACATCGACAAACCGCGAGCTTGTGCATCGACCAACGTTTCTGGCGTGATGCTGTCGGATTTGACGATCGAGTAAGCGGCCAATGCCAGAGCGGCATAGATCGAGTAACAGACAAAGCTGAACAACATCGCGAAGCGGTAACCGATCTTGTCGATCACCAGGCTGAAGAGAATGATACTGATCGCGAAAGGCCAAATCCCCGCGCCGAACAATTCTTGGGCTTGCACTTTATCGAGCCCAAAATCTTTGGGCCACATCGATGCGGTATTGATCATGAACGCTCGTGTGATGAACGCGAACGCGGTGGTGATCAATGCGATGAAACAGCCCCAAAACATGATTTGGGATGGTTTCTGGTCAGAATCGTTCATGGGCTGGGCTTTGTAAGGATGGGGCGGAGGGAAAATCGGATGGGGCGAGACGAAACCGTGCTAGCATTTTTTCGTATCAAGGCGGAAATGCTGCCATTAGTGGGACGTAAAGTCAAGCTGGTGGCCGCCAAAGCGGGCCAAAGCAGGCATGAATCGACGTTACAACCGTCACCACCGCCCCGATTTTAATCGCCCGGCTACTCGCCCACACGCAACAACTTGAGCGTTTTGCCAGGCCCATCGACTTCGAACTTAAAGTTCCCCAAGAAAGTCATTCCCAGCAGCGGTTCCGAACCGACCGCATCGGGCTCCAGTACCGCTGCATCGACGTTTTCGACTTCGAACAAACCGACCCGCATTTTTGGGATCACGACACCACTGGCCGCAATGGTCCGTCCATCGGCCAGCACCAATCGGATCGCCTGTGCGCTTGGCGGGATCGCGACTCCCAGCTTTGTGGCTGTTTCCGACGGCAGAATCACCATCGAAGCGCCGCTGTCGAGCACCATTGGGACTGTCGTTTGGCCCACGGTGACGTTCACGTACAGCGCGCCCGATGGGTTGGTTTCCAGCGTGATCGTTTCCAGGAATACTTCCTTTTCCACTTGCTTTATCCGTCGATCGATCAGTCCGATCAATTCGGCAAGGTCGATCGTTTCGGCGGTTTGAAAATTGGCATGATAGACCTTCATGGCAACCTGAAGGTCGGCGGACTGCAGCGACGTCTCGAGTTGCATTTGCAAGTCGGTCAGCTTGCTGCGGATCGATACAACGGCGTCGACGTACGTCATTTCTGCGTCGATCAGAGCCTTGCGATCAGCAGCCAGTTTTTGGCGCAAGGCGGTCCGTTGTTCGTCGAATTCTCGCAGTTTGGCGTTGTTGGCGTTGATCAACCCGATCAAGCGACTGTTGGCAATCACGTCGGCAGCGGCTTGCACCACGCGAAGATTCAGTTCGCCGTTTTGGGCGTCGATCAATCGAAACTGATCGCTGGCAAATTTCAATTGAACTTCGGTCGTTTTGCGGGCATCTGCCAGTTGTTTGACCGTACGGCGCGATTTGGCCAGGTTGCCGATTTCGCGGTTGATGTCTGCTGCACCGAGCGAAACGACGGTCTTGCCGCTGCGTTTCAAACCCGCGTCGGCGAATATCTTGTCTGCTTTGGCGACCACCTCGTCGCTGTAGCCCGCCGTTTTTGCGACGGGCGGTGCCGTTGCGGCGGTTTCTTGTGCGGCAACGATCAGCGATGGGGGGATTGCCGCGAGGTGAAATGCAAAAACGGCCAGTATCAGGTTGGAGCGAGCTGGCATGGAAATCACCCTTACAACAGTGACGGGATAGGCTCTAAGTCAGCAGTTCAGACGCACGAGACGTCTGAATCTCTCGCGCCATTGTAGAGCAATTCGAATTTTTTCGCCTGACAGTCCCGCTAAGGCCCTAAGGGCTTGGCGGTGCGCTAGGAATCGAGTTCGCCGTTGACACCCAGCTGGTGAAAGAAATGCTCGACCGAATGTTGGTTGTCCAGCAACCAGTCGATCGACGGTTCGTTGGCGAGCGCTTTTTTCAGCACTTTCACGGTTGCTTCGCGGTGGATTTCAAACAGCGCCTTGTGGTCGATTTTGGCCAGCGTTGCGACGCTGGGGTCGAGCCAAACCGAATAGATGATCCCTAAATCGTTCGCCTTGGATTTGTCGATTATGCCAGCACGAACAGCATCCAGCACACCGTGAGCGATTCCGGCCTGGACCGTGCCCATCAAGATGTTCGTGTACCGGGTGCTCGATACCGTCACTTTGCTGACCATCAACGTCGCAGGCTTTACCTGGACATCGCTGTTCAAAATCGCGAACACGCGAGTGTGCCCTTTGACCTGGTCGCCCAACAACGTCGCAAGTGCCGTCCCGACTGGGCCGTCGAGCTCGCCGATCGCGATCTCAGGTTCAGCGCACAAGTAGGGTTCGTCGCCTTCGACCAAAGCTTCTGCGGTTCGCATTCCCAAACGCATCATTTATCCAATCTTTAAGAGTCTATCCGAAAAGGGGTCTGACCCTTTGCAGGCGAGTCGATTTTATTGTTTTTTTGGCCTCGCCGGAGAGGGTCAGACCCCTTTTCGGATAGGCTTGAATTGGAACCGTCGTCAAACGTCGCACTGACGCGGTGAATCGGACGTCATTTGTAGGCATTTGGACCGGAGGCGTCAAAAGGGCCAAAACGAAAACACCCTCGGATCGCTTTCGCAATCCGAAGGTGTTCGTGCTGACCTAACTGCAAGCGTCGCGGTCAATGATCCGCTGAAATGCGACGCTTCCATCGGTCGATTACCAGTTAAACTCAGTGCCGATGTAGGCACCGTGCAACATTACCGAATCGTTGGCCTCATGATCGGCAACAATGTTTTCTGAGAACATCTCGTGCTTGATCATACCAACCGAAGTCGCAACGCCACTGATTCCCATGACGCGATAACCACCTCGGACCGTCCAGCAATCGGTCAATCGGAAACCTAAACCCAGGTCGATTTCACCCAACCCGGACAGCACCGTACCGCGGTCTCGCAAAACCACCGGAGTACGTGAAGCGGGGTTATCGCTAAAGTAGCGAACCTCGTTAGCGGAATCGGTAACTTGTTGGCGCACCTCGACACTGTTGGCGTAGGCACCAACCTTTGCACCCATGCCGATATTCAAACGGCTGGTTAGGCAATAATTCCAACGTCCACCGATTTGATAACCAAACAAATCGTTCTGTGCGTTGCTGTCGAAATTCGCTTGATTGACCCCGTCGTAGCCCGAGAATCGGAAGTCGTCATTAAACTGAAACCAACGGAAACCTTGCGACAGGGCCAGTTGTGACGATCCGGCGCAGGGGCGTTCCAGCGGGCCACCGAAACCACCGTGGCCGTATCTCGGCGGGCAAGTCGGGCCGCACGACGGACCACACGCACCCTGTCCGCCACCATTGAACGGGTTATGAAATCCACACGACAATCCGGTCCCATAAGCGGGTGCCAAGCGACGAGCGCCGCCGAAACCGAATGACCACAAGTTCAGTTCCACACCTTGGAACGAAACGTCGCGATCGACTGCGAAGTTTGGCATCGTCTCGAAACGCGTCAACATGCTTGTAAAGCCAGCGGCCGGATCGAGGTGACCCGGTGGAATATCATAATACCCGATGCTCGCAAACGCTGGCATCGCGACCATCGAGTTTACCGGCATGGTGTTGATCATTGCCCGTTCACGGCTAGGATCAAAGTTCAAATAATTAACCGAAACGGCGTATTGACCACACCCGAAGTAGCGACCAAAGAAAAGGTCGTAACCGA
>DNWZ01000304.1 GCA_003506095.1 Planctomycetaceae bacterium
TGCCGACGATCACATGCGGCTCGAAGCCGACCCGCTCGCCCATTCGCAATTGGCGATACCAAACGACGCCGTAGCCGTGAGCTTCGAGCGATGTGATCACATCGGGCAAACCGTCGCCATCGACATCGGTCACAAACATTTGCGCGCCGCCGGGGCCTGAGAACGCGAACGGTTGCTTTTCCCAGATCGGATTTCCGTCGAGCGATGCTGGTTGTTTCCACCAACCGGATTTCTCCAGCAGATCGGCCCGCCCGTCGCCATCGATGTCGCCGATACCGAGGCCGTGCGTAAAGCGTCCTCCGGCCGATTTGTCCGAAATCGCAGTGAACTGCCAAGGCTTAGTCGGTTGGCCTTCGATCGGCCGGGCGTAGCCGAAGTAGCCGTCGCGGCTGCAGATGATCTCGCGTTTTCCGTCGCCGGTGATGTCGGCGTAGGTGGGTGATTCGTTATCGACGATGTCGATCACCAAGTGCTTTTTCCAGACCGCCGACTCGCCACGCACCACACCTTTTCCAGGGTTTTCGTACCAATGCGCGGCCGCACCGGGAAAGCCGATCACCAAGACGTCTGCGTTTCCGTCGCCGTTGATGTCATCGACGTAGCTGAAGAAATTGTCGGAATAGCCGTGAGGGTCGAACGGTTTAGGGGCGTAGATCGTGTGGCGTTGTTTGAAATCGGGCCCGGCGAACCAATAGGGCCCCGAGACAACATCCGCATTGCCGTCGCCATCGATATCGCCAGCGGTGGCACCTTCGGCGAAGAAAACGTCGTCGAGTTGGTCAGTTTTCCAAACGATTTTCGACGTTTGTGGTTCGGCGGCGAGCGAAACCGATGAGATAAACAGCGTTGCTGCAAAGCTAGGTAACCAAGAGGCAATTCCGGCGACGAGCCGTGATTGCAAATGCTCTGTTCTTGGGAGCAAAGTTGGGACAAAACGAATCAAGATAAGTCGCCTCGGAAAGATGAGTGGCGTGGTGGCAGGGACGGCAGCGGGAGATGAACGGTAGGCGGTGGAGGCAAGTTTACACGTTCGAGGTTGCAAGACGGTGCTTTGCCTGAGCGAGATTGTAAACGATCGAGCGACACGGGGAGCGATTTTTGGACTGTTTACCTGTTACCGGCCGCGCTGTGGTCGCAGAACTCGCCTCTTTCCGGCCGAATTATTGTCGTAGTCTCCACTATTTTATACACCGTTAATTCGGCCACCTGCAACTCGCCCCCCGCAACTCGCACCCCGCCTTCCAAAAAATGTTCCGTACCTCGCTTTCCACCTCGCCCCCCTTTTTTTGAGCCCGCCGATTAATCTGCTTCGCTTTGGTTTCAAACTCGCCAGAGTGTCGCGCGGTTCACAATTTGTCGCTCGCAGGTCGACGGCTACTTCCGTTTTCAATGTCCATCGTGTGGCGAACTGCGCGCGACGGTGAATCCGAAAAATAATCTCGCTCACTGCTTTAGCTGTGGAAGGAATTTTAATAACGTTGATCTGATGCTGCTTCAGAGCTATGACTTCCTGCCAGCGGTTCAGATTCTGACGGGATGGTTGCATCAATACCGCAGCGATCTGCAAGCGAGTGAACGCTTCAGTCACTCTGAGGCATCGAAGCCGCCAGCATAGTTCAGCGCCTACCAAGACCAAGATAGATACACATCAAGTGCGTCCGTTCATCCAGAGCGGTCGCACTTTTTTCATGCTCGTAGGGAACCGTCCATGCGGCCCGGGACATCGTATCAGCCTGAACCCTGAAAAACCTCTCCAGAATTCAAAGCAATTCAGCCACCAACCCCTCAAGGAAGCCAAAAATCCATACCGTCATAATTCGGCCCGAACTATGACCATAATTCGGCCGGGAACAGGTCAATCGATTTTCGATGTCGTAAACGAAGGACAATTGGCGGTTGAGCGTCCTCGAACCCAAAAACTACCCACGTCACCTTTTCGTCTTCTACGCCAAGATCGGGCAAAACACCGCTTGGCACGATCAAGACGGAAGTGGACATTTCAAAAAATTCATTTCGCGTCAATGGAGAAAATCCGCACCCACCAAAATTCAACAGTGCCATTCACCCCCGTCACCTTTTCGTCCCGGGAACACTTGACCCATTTGTTCGCTTCCAAATCACTTTCCGTCTGACAGTTGGCGGTTGAGCGTTTGGTGTTTCTGGAAAAGGTCGAAAGCAAGAGCTATCGAATCTTCACTGAGCGGATTGAAGATGAAGCGGCTAGACCCCAGATAAAGAACGCAAAATGGATCTTTCGTGGGGCCTGTTACGCAAGCAAATTGTTGGAAACGGGTGTCGCTCCAACTATCGAATTCAAGAAGCAGCAGTTTGACTTCATTAGCATTCACCAAATGAAAAAAATCACTCTCTTCGATTAGTCTCTTTCCATGGGCGCTTGATCCACTAAATGATGGGTATCCAAAAATTAGCGTTGGCATTTTGGACAAATCGTGCTCACTCATTTCATTAAATGGCGACCATGGCCGCACCTTTGCGATAACCGCAGGTTCGCAACCGGTAGTTAGCAAAATTAGCAAGACAGTAAATAGCAGTCTTTTATTCATTTGGTCGCCTGCTTGGGGGACGAGACTGGCTTATCGGGATGTTCCGGTCCAATGTAAGTAGTCGAGCGTCCGAGCTGGATTGTCACAGCTACCATGCCCAGCGAGGGAGGAATTATGGTTCCAGTTGTCTGATGGGTGTAACCACAGGGAGTGACAATACTCCGCCGTGTATAATCTGATAAGATTATGCCACGCTCGAGATCACGGATGATTGCCTGCACTGTGTCGCGATCACCAGATATAGTGATCGTTGTGTATGGCATGGCTAACCTGACAACTTCCTTCCACGTTACCGATAATATCGGGGAATTGCGAATGCAAATGTCACTAACAGACTTGTCTTTCAGGGTTGTCGTAAGGGGACGCACTGTTTTGGGACCGTTGTATTGATACGAAACATATCTAGGATCCGACGCATAGTCTTTGTATTGCGGATTCTCCATCTCCCCAAATAGATTAATCGCAAGTCCTGAACCTGTTGGGTTTTTTGGTGTTCCGCCGGCTAGTCCGCTCATGTGTATCTCCGGCAGGTCTGGATACACTTCCTCCAACCCACTTGGATCTGTCTTCGTAGTTACCCCATTCCCCACATACCGATACAANNCGATCGGGTCTTGGCTGATCCAGCGGCCGATCGTTGGGTCGTACCAGCGGGCGCGGTTGAATTGCAAATCGGCGACTTCTTCCCACTCTCGGCCAGCATATCCAAAAATAGTGATTTCGCCGCTCGCTGTCTCGCTCAGCAAATTCCCAAACGCGTCAAAGACGCGGTGGTTGC
>DNWZ01000811.1:0-832 GCA_003506095.1 Planctomycetaceae bacterium
GTATCGGTGACTTTGTCCTCAACGGGGGCGAAGTTGCCGCAATGGTCGTGATCGATGCCGTCGTGCGACTCCTGCCAGGAGTGCTCGGCGACGAGAATAGCAGTGTGGACGATTCGTTCAGTCGCGGAAATCGGTTGCTCGAGTTCCCCCAGTACACCCGCCCACGGGAGTTTCGGGGATGCGAGGTTCCGGAGGTTCTGCTCAGCGGCGATCATGGTCGAATAGCCGCTTGGCGAGCCGACCAAGTGCAGATCCGAACCGCACAGCGACGCGGCGACCTATTGCAATGAACAGAACTGTTTAACAGTCATTAAAAACCGAAATTGACCCCATAACCGTAGCGATTGAGAGAGCACGATGAATACCGATATCATCGAATTGGTCGAGAAAAGCAGCCTCAAAGAGGACGCACCGAAGTTTGAGGTCGGCGACACCGTCGATGTCCACAACAAGATCCTCGAAGGGAACAAGGAACGCATCCAGGTCTTCAGCGGCGTTGTGATCGCCAAGAGCGGGCACGGAAGCCGTGAGATGTTCACCGTCCGCCGCATCGTTGCTGGTGAAGGTGTTGAGCGAAAATTCCCGCTGCACAGCCCGCGAATCGCAAAGGTTGAAGTCAAGCGAAGCAGCGTTGTGCGACGCGCCAAGCTCTATTTCCTGCGTGAACGCGTCGGCAAGGCCGTTCGCTTGAAAGAACGCCGAACCAGCTAATTCCCAGAGCTTCCATGGGCGCGAGCGATTTCGGAGCTGTCCGGACGGCCCGTCGTCTTTGGGGTCGTTATCAAAATTGGCGGTATGGGGCGATCGACCCTGACGCCAAGATCGGTCTGCG
>DNWZ01000811.1:876-7862 GCA_003506095.1 Planctomycetaceae bacterium
AAAAACCAGGTGATTGTCTTTGTCGAGGTAAAGACGCTGGCCACCACCAAGCCAGGGCATCCGGCAGAGCGGGTCGACGAAGCCAAGCAGGCGCAAATCACCCGCGCCGCACTGCGTTACCTGCGACGTCAAAACATGCTCAATGCCCGTTCGCGATTCGACGTTGTCGCGATTTGGTGGACGGGCGAAGCGCCGCAGCCGCAGCGCATTGAACACTATGAAGCGGCTTTTGAGGCCACCGGTGTCAACGGATTCTATTCCTGACCGCATCCAGCAATGGGGCGACGCAACGTGTTACGTGCGCCGAGCCAGCGAATACCCTGCGAAGCAGATTCCGAGGGCAGCAAGCCCAGGACGAAGCGAACGAGTCGCACCTGGGCATCAGCGATTATCGCTGATAAATCGGCAAGTAGCCCCGGTCCAACTGCAGCATCGTTAAGTTGCATGCCGTGATGTAGACCGGGTGAATCTGGCCTTCCCAATAGCCATCGCTTCTTTGATCGCTGACGATTCTGTCGTACAGCTTGTCGCGAAACGGCAGCCACAATTCGTCACCTTGGCGATAGACGACTTGGCTGTAGTAGAGGTATGTATAGTGCCAATGACCAAAAGCCCTTGTGGCGTCACTGATGTCATGCAAATTATCTTTCGAATACTTCAGCATGTCAGGAATATGCTCACTGGCGTGATCGCCTGCATTATACAAAGCGGCAAGAGCTGCGGCAGTGATCGCCGGACGACTGCTGCCACGCTGCTTGCTGCTGTAGCTGATACCGCCATCGGGATTTTTGCATTCGTAAATATACCCCTTAGCCTTTTCGATCACTTCCGCTGGCACTGGAACGCCAGCATTTCGACAGCCCCGCAAACCTTGAACTTGAGTGATTGTTGTCGAGCCTTCGTCAAAGTCGTTTCCTTCGCGTGCAGAGACGTACCCCCAACCGCCAGCGGCCGTTTGGGCACTGCCGCTGAACTCAACAGCTTTCACGAGCACGTCGACCAATTCCTGGCGCCGATCGATCAACCCTTCTTCGCCCAAAACTTGGGACAAGAACAGCATTGAAAAACCGTGTCCGTAGGTATAGCGGGCATCGCTTTGCGGGTCACCGATAAGGCCGTTTTCGCGACTTTTGCTAATCACAAAATCGGTCGCGCGAGCAACCTGCCGAGCGTAAGGCCCCTGGGCGGTGGTCGATCCGCTGCCGATCATCGCGGTTCCGGCCAGTGCCGCCATTGCAGTCGGATAGACCTGGGTGTTCCACTGGCCCCGCGACGACTGGTTACGGCGTAACCAATCGAGCCCCTTCTCGATCGATTCTTCCCACCGCGGATTGCGTGCGGCGTAAGCCGAACGCGGCGCAGGAAGCTGTGCAACAAGACCAGCAGTGGTTGCTGCGGCGAACTTCAGCCATTGTCGACGCGGTATCGGAGCGGTCATGAAAAGCCTCAAAGCGTAACAGGGCCAGGCAAAGACTCATTCAGTATACCGCTGGAACAATCGCAGGACAAAGCGAACTAGCCGTGGGGATTAATCCCACTCTTCTTCGTCATCGTCATCTTCCCAGTCGTCATCGTCTTCATCGTCGTCCCAGACGTCATCTTCTTCGATGTCATCTTCGGCTTCTTCCTCTTCTTCGTCATCTTCCGCTTCGTCGTCAACTTCTTCTACGTCGACCTCTTCCTCTTCGGCTTCGTCCTCATCGCCGACTTCTTCCCAAGCGTCTTCGGCGTCTTCGTCTTCCTCGACGTCGTCTTCGTCTTCCTCATCATCCCAATCATCATCCTCCTCGTCGTCGACGACATCATCTTCGTCGTCGTCGAAATAATCTTCATCTTCGTCATCGTCGATAGCCACAGCGTCTGGCAGAGTTGCCAACGGACGCTCAGCAAGGGCGATGTTCGAATCGGTTTTCAAAAAATCAGCAACTTCGTCGAATACGACGGGGCCGGGCGCGATGCTCACGTCTGACTCCTTGGGGGTGACAACGTCAAAGGGGGATGGTGCGGGAANNTCATGGGAGGTTCGATCGGCGAATCAACATCGATTGCTTGACTCGTATCGTCCTGGTTCGCCAAAGTGTCTTCAGAATCGTCAGGGATACTAGCCCCCGGAAGCGAAGGAATCGACCCCATATTCTTTAATCCAAAGATTTGTAGAAAGTAGGGAGTGGTTCCGTAAAGGTAGGGTCGGCCAAGTTCCTCGCTCCGCCCGCTAATGCGAACCAAATCTCGCTGCATTAATTGCCGAATTAATTCACCGCAGGCGACCCCACGAATAGCTTCGACATCGACACGCAGCACGGGTTGGCGATAGGCAATGATTGCCAAGGTTTCCATCGCCGCATCGCCGAGCTGGACAGGTGGTGGAATGTGTTTGATTCGCCTCAGCCAGGGTGCCAGACCGGGTCGCGTGAGCAATTGATGGCCACCAGCGACTTCTTCGACCCGAAGCGCGCTGCCAGATTGGTCATAGATCGCGTTCATTTCGCGAACTCGCGTCCGAGCTTCCGTGGCGTCGGCCAATCCGGCCAGGGCGGCTAATTTTCGCAAATTGAGCGGACCACGATGAAACAAAAGGACCGCTTCGGCACGCTTTCGCCGGACGCTGGGAGACTCGTCTTCGGGGTCCGCGGCGGCTTGGGGTGGCGAATCGCTGGCGATCGCAGCGGCAACGCCGGAGCACGACCGCAACGCCATCCGCGCCCAGCGAACCGCCGGGGATAGCGTTGCATGATGCCCTGGCCACGCATCCACACCCCGCGATCCGCTTCGAATTGCCGCAGCCCCATCGCCCAGAAAAGTGCGTGGGTAAACGGTCAACAGCGAGGATTGAGCGTGCCGGTGAATCATTGGCCAAACAGATGACGATTGGATAAGGTGGCTGGACCGCCGCGGCAAAAAAATCAGAATGACTGGAATCGCCCACGGTGATGTACCATTACGCTGTCCGACGTCAAGACAATTCGCCTTTGAAAATAAATCCGAAGATATGTCAACTTCCAGCCCGGACTCGGCCACTTCGCCAATTTCGACCCCGCAGACCCAAAAAACGGGAACTGGGCGATCGCGAGTCAGCCGATCTGGATCGAGTCGATCGGGTCGGTTTTGGCTGATCGCGATCTCTGGCAGCCTGATGGTCTTTTTTCTGGCCGGAATCGTTTATTTTCTCGGCCACGTCCAAGGACGCGAGTTCGCGCCAAGCCATTTCGAAATTCGCAAATTTTCGTTTACCGAAATTCCGCTGCTGCGGTTGCAAATCACACCTATCAACCGCGTTTCGGAAACCTCGGGATTGCAGAGTTTTTTAAGCACCTCCTCGCTGATCTCGCGCCCAGGCGGCCAACCGTCCGAATGGCATATCGTGGAATTGAGACGATTGGGCGGCAGTCCGGTTCCGGCCGATGCAAAGCTGCTGACCGATTTCCTGGACAGCGATTCGATACGCTACTCGATTCACAGCGAACGGCACTGGCATCAGTGGAGCCAGCAAAACCCCAAGCATGCCGCAGTGCTCTGGCCCATGATCCAAAAGCTGGCAATGCGTGAGTTGTATGTGCTCATTCCCAGTGTTTTTCAAATCGCCGATGCAGCGGCGCCGGTCAACGCCACCGCGACGCCGACAGCAACAACGACGCCAGTTGCTGCGACGACACCTGCCGCCAGCCCTAGCCCGCAAGTGCCCGCGCAAAGTGCCAACGCGATGCGTGATCAGCTGCAGCAGTTTTTGATCTCCAGCTACGTCGGCTTGATCGACGACATGCGGGCCGCTGGCCACAGTGATGTTGCAGAATCGTTGCGTCAAGAAGCCGCAGCAGACTATCCCGATGAAGCCCGATTCCAAGCTGGCAAATGATCTATCTCGACAATAACGCCACCACCGAACTCGATCGCCGCGTTGCAGAAATCATGCTGGAGGTTTGGCAAAGCGGCCCGCTGAACGCGTCCAGCCAGCATGCGGCCGGTCGCTCAGCTCGCAATCGCCTGGACGACGCGATTTCCCAGCTCGGACAACTGCTCGGTGCCGACGTCGATTCGCCCGGCGGCGATGCCTTAACACTGACCAGTGGTGGCACCGAAGCGAATAATCTTGCGATTTGCGGCATCGGCGATCCATCGCTGCCGCTGGTGGTCAGCGCGATCGAACACCCCAGCGTGCTGCGATGCGCCAGCAATCAAGCTGCCGCCGGACGCATCGTTCGAGTCATTCCCGTCGATTCCAGTGGCGTGATCGATCTGGACGCAGCGGCACAATTGATCGCCCGGGCAATGCCGCGNNTGATGGCGGCGAACAATGAAACCGGTGTCATCCAACCGATTGAACCATTGGCCGCGATTTGCAACGACGCTGGCGTCCCCTTGCACGTCGATGCAACGCAATCAGTCGGAAAGCTGCCTGTCGATTTCCGCAAACTCGGTGTCGCCGCTCTGACCGCATCGGCGCACAAATTTCATGGGCCAGCGGGCATTGGACTGCTGGTCGTTCGCAGCGGCACCTCCTTGCGGCCGCTGATGCATGGCGGCGAGCAACAATTAGGCAAGCGCCCGGGGACCGAAGCGGTTGCGCTTGCGGTGGCGATGGCCCAGTCGCTGCGGATTGCGATCCAGTCGCAAGACGATTCGGCCACTCGAACCAACGCTTGTCGCGATTATTTGGAAACGACATTGCTTACCGAGTTTCCTGAGATCGTGATCCACGGCAACGGCGTACCGCGATTGCCAGGCACATCCTGCATTTCGTTTCCGCAAGTCGAACGCCAGACCATGCTGATGGCGCTGGACGTTGCCGAGATTTGCTGCAGCAGCGGATCGGCGTGTGCCAGCGGCAGCAGCCAGCCNNCCCAGCCGAGCCACGTATTGACGGCAATGGGGGCGGCGCGACCGCTGGTCGACACGGCGTTGAGGTTCGGTTTTAGCCGTTTATCCACGCTGCAAGAAAGCCACCAGGCCTCCATCGCTATCTCACGATGCTATAGTCGTTTAGGGCAAAAAAAAGCTGTGGAAAAGCCCGTGTAATCCACTGGAAAAAGGTTGCCGATTTGCTAAACTTATCCACTATGGCAACCCGAAAGCGAAACGAATCGGCTGCGCGCCCCTCGCCTGAGACGTCGCAGACACAAAGTGTGGCACTAGCCGCATCGCGCCCGGGCTCTGTCCAGACAATTGCACTCCGCGTTCCAGCGGCGATTCGTGGCCACGCCGGTCGACCGACGACTCCCCAAGCACCGCTGTTACCGGTCTTTATCGCTGGTGAAGAAAACCGCATCGTCTGGTNNCCCCTAACGCGACGGACGAAAACCGCTGGGGTTTGATCGCCATGTCGCCAGTGCTGCTGGTGGGCCCATCGGGCTGTGGGAAAACGGCGATCGCGACCCATTTGGCTACTCGGATTTTGGACGAAGTAGCCCCTTCGGTTCCCGCAACCCAATCACCGGCGATCCAGTCTGGCGGATCGCCGACCAGCAATACCGCCGCCCGCTCGACGACGTCGCTGTTCATGCCGGGCGTCGATTTCGCTCGCTACTATGCCCGCGCCGTCGATTCCGACGAAATCACCCGATTCCGGCGTGACATCGATTCCGCTCCCGTACTGGTGATCGACGACGTCCACCTGATGGTCGGCAAACCAGCTTCACAAGACGAATTGGCATCGCGGATCGAAAATCGTTCGCGCTCTGGTCGTCCGACAATTTTGACCAGTCGCCGATTACCGACGCAAGTCGCAGGCCTCAGACCGCTGTTGGTCAGCCGCATGTTGCCAGGCCTGACGATCCCGATCCGCCCACCGGGCCGCGAAGCAAGACGCGAATTGTTGCTGGAGTTCTCGCGGCGCCGCCAATTGGCGATCGGGGACGATGAACTGGACATGCTGTGCGACGCTTTAGAAGTCGATCTTCCAGCTCGGAATCTCGATTCGGCAATGGCCCACGTCGATCTTTACTGCCGCATGAAAGGCTGTCCGCCAAACGTTCATGCGGTGCGTGCTGCGATCGGTTCGATTCAACCGACGAGCGATTTGTCGACCGATCGAGTCGCCAAAGTCGTCTCGCGGCGATACAAGCTGAAGCTGTCGGACCTAAAGAGCGGCACGCGGCGTCAAGAAGTTGTTCGCGCCCGCTCGCTAGCGATGTATTTGACCCGACAATTAACCGGATCGAGCTATCATCAAATCGGCAAGTATTTTGGGGGCCGCGATCACACGACGGTACTGCATGCGTGCCGCAAAACTGAATCGATGATCCAGGATGACACCGAATTGCGGGTCACGGCCGATGAAGTGACCGAGCAATTGAAGGCCACAGGCTGATTTTTTCTGCGCCCGCCAGCCATTTTCGCGGGTAAATCACGACTTTAGAAAAAAATCTGAATTCGGTTTCTTTCCAGTGACCAGACGTGTCACAGGGGTGGGCGAAACTGTTTGTGTCGCTGGCGGGAAAGCCGTCACGCAAAAGAGAACAGTAAAAATCGCGCCCCCCGATCAAGGAAGAACAAACCATGCCCAAGTTCTACGTCACCTGTGGTTCAGTCGAGTGGATCGTCGAAGCCGAGTCGGCACGCCAAGCGGCGATGCGACTGATGGACGAAATGCTGGGCGCCCACATCTGGATCTATGATGACGCCGAATTGACCGAGCAAGATCGCCGCGACCACCTTGTGATTGAAACGCTGTTGCACCTGGGGACCGAGATTCGCGTCAGCCAGCGAGGTGCCCAGCGATGCGATGCCGGCGTGTTCGGCGTCCCCGAATTGCTGGACGATTGGGATCGCATGATGACCGCGGTCAGTCGCCTATTCGTCGCCGCCGGGCTTGCACCGCGACGCGTGCTTCCGACGGCTCCGCAACCATCGACCGACCGCCGTTTGCCAAGGTAAGTGATTAATTGGGGTGCTCGATCCCCGAGACGGCGCGTGGGGTGTCGTCTCGGGGAGGCTCTTTTTCCATGTTGCAAAGTTGCAAGTTCAGCGCGCCAACGGACATCCGAATCTCG
>DNWZ01000227.1:0-230 GCA_003506095.1 Planctomycetaceae bacterium
ATACCGCCTCGGATGCCAGCCTGTCACCACAAGATTCATCACCGCGACGTCGTCGGCGTGCGACCAGTCATTTAAAGTTGGTGCCGCCAACGCTGGAGCTTCGCGAGCATTTAAAAGCCCAATGTGCCGCCCTGGCCTTGAAGCTCGATCGGTCCAAACCGATGACCAAAGACGAGCTAGAGCAGGTTTCGCGTGAATTGCTGAAATCGCTCGATATGCCCGAAGGCTAT
>DNWZ01000227.1:272-4157 GCA_003506095.1 Planctomycetaceae bacterium
AATTCGGTATGAACTGCAAGAAGTGTGGCGCGTGCAGCATCGCCGATTTTCGTGCTACGGCTGAAGCGATGGGTTATCGCGTTCTGGTTGCTGAAGGCTCGCCGGTGGTGATGAAAATCATTATTGGTGGATATGTCGATGCGGTGATCGGCGTTGCTTGTTTGAACGTTTTGGAAAAAGCGATCGACAAAATCCTGTTGGCCGGTATCCCTTGCATGGCTGTTCCGCTGTTGAGCGATGATTGTCGCAACACGAAGGTCGACGAAGAATGGGTCGACGCGATGGTACGAACGCCGCACGTTCCGGCAAAGCAAGAGACGCGATCGTATGTCCACTTGATGCGCGCGGCCGAGGAGCTTTTCCAGACGCAGTCGATGGACCAGTTCGCGCCGCGGGTGCGAGCGAAGTTGCCGATCACCGACTCAGCCGTCACGCGTGACTCGATCGCATCGGTCGATCCGATCGTGGCGACCGAACACATCGCTTATGATTTTCTGGCCCGTGGCGGAAAGCATTCGCGTCCGTTCATCACGCTTGCCGCTTATGACGCTTTGACCGGCGATCTCGGCACGACGGCCGATGGCAGCGAACATTGCCAAAAGATTCCGCCGACGGTTCGCCGCGCCGCAATGAGTATCGAGACCTTTCATAAGGCCAGTTTGGTTCACGACGACATCGAAGACGACGATGCGTTTCGTTACGGGCAAGCGGCCGTGCATCGCAGATTTGGCACTTCCACGGCGATCAACGTTGGCGACTATTTGATCGGCCTGGGTTATCGGTTGCTCAGCGGCCGGATCGACGACGATCGACGTTTCGATCCGCAAATGCGAATCGACGTCTTGGATTGCTTGGCGAACGCGCACACGCGTCTAGCCGAAGGTCAGGGCGCCGAGTTGCTGTGGCGCGAATCGATCGAAAAATCGTTGACGCCGCTCGATGCACTGAAGATCTACGCCTTGAAGACGTCTCCGGCGTTCGAGGCGGCTCTTTACAGCGGCATTCGCATGGCTGGCGATGCGACAGCGTTGTTGGAACCGATCCGCGTGTTCAGCCGCAATTTGGGCGTTGCCTTCCAGATCTTGAACGATCTTGATGACTGGAACCCCAACGCCGCCAATAAAGTTGCTGCCGCCGGCGACGTGCTGGGCGGTCGCCCGACGTTACTGTTGGCACTGGCGCTGCAGGGATTGAATGCCGCCGATCGGGACGAATTGTTGCGGATGATTGCCGATGATTGCGAGTTGCCTGACAACCAGCGGATTGCTGCGGTACGGCGATTGTATGATCGCGCAAACGTTTTCGAATCGGCCAGGCGGTTGGTCGACAAGCACCAAGGACGCGCCGAGGCGATCGCCGATGAAATCAATCCAGAACCACTCAGAAGGCTGTTTTATTTCTTGATCGATACCGTTTTGGAAAGATCCGGTGACGGTGATTCGCAATCACCCGTCCAAGTCGTTTCGCTCGGTTTGCCGATCACCAGCGCTGCGGAGTAACGCGACTGATGTCGAAAGCACCCACCGATTCTGTCCACTCGACCGATTCGAATGGTCCGGCCGATGCGGTCGATTTGCATACCCTGGTGCGATTGTTTTATAACGAATCGCAAGGGGAATTGGCATCTTTCGAAGCCGTCACGGCCGACGCGATGCCGACCGATTATCGTCAATTGCTCGATCACCATTCGCACATGACGATCACGGTTCAATCGTTCTACGGTTCGTCAGTCGATGTGACGGTTTTTCGTACGACAACTGATCCGCAGTGGTACGGTCGGGAAATCAGCCTGGTGACACAAAAGAGTGGCAAAACGGTTCAATATGGAATCGTTCGTCTGAGGCCGCAATTATTGCAAAGCGATGTTTGGCAGGAAATCGAAGCGGGTAAAACGCCGCTGGGTCAAGTGTTGATTCGTCATAACGTTTTCCGCCAAGTCGAACTGGTCGCGCTGTGGAAAGTGGTTGCGGGACCGTCGCTGGCAAGGCTGTTGGAAATCGCACCCGGGACGACGACTTATGGCCGAACAGCACGAATCTTTTGCGACGGTGAACCGGCTATCGAGCTCTTGGAAATCGTAGCGCCGGTTTAAATACTCGCCTGCATAAACGCTTTTAGCGTACGCGACATCCGCCGACAGGAATAGTAAAGTGACGCCAAACTGGCCTACCTTGTGGCTGTGCGGTAATCACAGTCGCGAGCAACGTTCACCATTGCCGTGTCGAGAACTCGAATGTCCTCACCCTTTGAGACCGCACTATCATTCTGTGAATTAACGAGCGGTGGGGTGCTGACACGCAGCTGGAACGAGAATGATCTCGATTCGCTGATCGACTTAGTTTTGGGGCAAACATTAGCCGGGCGATACGTGCTGGTCAGCGAGTTGGGATCCGGCGGAATGGGGCGAGTTTACTTGGCTCGCGACCCCGTGTTGGGGCGAGACGTCGCATTGAAAGTCAGTTTGGCGACCGCGCCGAGCAACCTGCTGGGTGCGCCAAGCTTAATCGAAGAAGGGCAAATGACAGCTCTGGTAAGCCACCCATCCATCGCTTCGGTTTACGATTCCGGAACCCACAACGGCAAGCCGTTTACAATTTTCGAGTATGTCGATGGCAGCAACCTACGAACTGTTATGCGGCAGCGACCGCCACAGTGGCCGGTGGAGGATGTTGCGTCGGTACTGCGGACACTCGCTGAAGCGCTCGACTATGCTCATGCACGAGGTATCATTCACGGCGACCTTAAGCCGGAAAACATATGCTTGGCCGCAAACGGTCTTCCCAAGGTATTGGATTTTGGGATGGCCACCCGAGTCAATGCGGGTGTTCGGCCTGAGAGGTTTATGGGAACACCTGCGTACGCATCACCCGAACAGGCACAGTGCAAAATATTAGATGGTCGCAGCGATCAGTATTCGCTAGCCAACGTGATTTTCGAGTTGCTATGTGGACGTCGCGTATTCTTAGAGCCAGACGCGATCAAGATGCTCGGTGCCCACGCCCACCACGCATCACCCTCGGCGGCTGAGTTTCGCAGTGATTTGCCAGCCGATACGGTCGCCGCTGTTGCACGGGCGCTGTCCAAAGATCCCAAGGATCGATTTTCCACATGCCGCGAGTTTGCCGCGGCATTCGACGCGACGATTTTGGATGTGGGAGATGGCGCGGCGTTTGAGCAACGAACCGACATTCACATCACCGCCACGCAAACCGAATCTTTAGTCGCCAAATTGCTGGCCAATGCCTTGGAATCGTCCGGATACCTAGCTTGGTATTACCAACGCGATGCATTGCCAGGGATTCCGCTGAATCGCCAAGTTCGCGAATCAATGCGGGCAACCCGAGTCGCATTGCTGTTGATCTCCAGATCATCCATGGGATCAAAGGCTATTACCGACGAGGTTATCCAAGCGAATCAATTAGGGCGACCTTTTATGCCGATTTTGATCGACATGTCATTGGAAGAGTTTGAAGCTCATCCACCGGCTTGGCGTGCCGCTTTGGGGTCAGCGACGATTGTCGAATATCGTCGCAGCAACTTGGAAAGTGTTCTCCAGCGTCTGCACCGCAGCCTTCAATTGTTAGAGGTATTTCCAAGCAAATCCTCCACACCGAACCAGCGAATCAAAGCGACAGAAACTCGCAAGACCCCGGCCACTCAGACCTGGGCCACTGATTCGAATCAGATCGAAAACAGGGATCTTCAACGGGTCGTCTTTCGCAATCAAGTGATTGAAAACTACCTGAGTCGACCGAATAAGTATTTTCTGTCTGGAACAAAAGGCCTCGGTAAAACGATGCTGATGAAATTTAAGCGGCATTTAATGACCAATGATGTCGACGGTCAACGTGTCGGTTGCCTGATCCCCAGCGGCCAGCCTTTTCT
>DNWZ01000489.1 GCA_003506095.1 Planctomycetaceae bacterium
TACCAACCCTGAATACGAACCTTTTCAAAAACCCTGTTTTCGTAAACCCTTGAAAATTCAGCACTTACAGATTCCGAGACCGGTCCGGTGGGTCGTTCTCAGTGTGCCGCGTTACGGAAAAGTAGCTTAACAGTCACCATTTTCCTGTCGCTAACCTTGAGACCGGCAAATCACGCAATTTTGGACTTAAGTCGTTTCCAGTAATGGACTTACGTGTTCAGGACCGGTCCGGTACTCCCGTACCGGTCGCGAACTTTTCGTCATGCTGGTTAACACGCCCAGAGCAGAATGGCGATCAGCACTGCTTTCGTAGACTGGGGGGCAACGCTCAGCCCTTTCCTGTGAGCGGCCGGTGACTACCACCTTTTCGGGAGGGTGACGATCCGCCGGTGACCGATCTGACGAAGCACAAGCTGGTCTGCCACACCGAGCTTGGTGGGCACCTGAAGTCGTATCGGGCTGCGGCCTGATCAACAGACGCTGAAAGCGAAGCAAGCGTTAGTGTTCGCTGCTGCACCGATTCTCAGCTTCGAGCTCGTCGACGGGCCGTGACCGCAATCGACGCTCTCCAACGTGGCGACATGTATCACTCTGCCAGCGACAACCGAGCCCGAATTTCACGCCTTTAAAATCTGGCGACGTTTTTATACCGCGCGCGTTCTGTCGATTGATTGAGTGAGACTGCAATCATCAATTGCAGGTTACTCACCGAAAGGTCTCTCCTGTCGAGAACTCGAACAAAAAAACCTGAATGTCTTGGTGATTAGCACTGCTACGCACCGGCGCGGTCACGTCCCAAGCCGAACTCGCCTGCCTAGGCCAAGTCAGCTGCCCCCGCCTTACGCAGATCATGGGTCTGCTCTATCTCTGCCCAACTTGCCAGTCCGAGATTCTCTCCCATCCACCGATCACTTCGGGCCACGATCCAATCACTGATCGCGATCTACACTATATCGTCGGAAAACAAGACTGGCGAGACAACGACGGTTTTTCGACCGGCTTGTTCGAAACAACTCTGATTAGAATCATTCTCAAGGCGGATTATTAAGGTCTACTGGCAGGATCAATCTTCGAAAGAATCCACGTTATCACCTCTTCTGCATCATTCGCATCGGTCGGTGCTACCAAACCTACATGTGATCGATGAAACACTTGTTTGCTTTCAAAACGGTTCACCGCTGTTGCGCTCTGTACGGAGACGGCACCATCTCCCGTGCCCGCGATCAACTCCGGTGCGTGTGCTAATGACCTCAAATTGGTCGCGTATGCCTCTTTCGGTTTGAACTTGTTGATAAGCCGTTCGATCAATTCCGAAAACGTTTGATGATTTTTCGCCTCTATCGGTCCCCCATCGCCCGCGATCACGTGTAAGCGGATGGACTGCGGTAGTGGACGAGCGAGTAAACGGCGACGTTCGACACTACCTGGCAATAAAATATCAATCGCCTCGCCTGAGCCGTCGCTATCAATGTCCCTTGCCGAAAGGTCACCGTGCATGATTCGAATCGCAACGTCCGCTAGTTCAAGCTCGGATTGAAAACTTGCCATTGATGAACCACCGTAAGGTGTCCCAAGCGTGACCAAATCCGTCACCCCCGTGGAACCGCCTGGAGCGTCTGTCAGCGCGTCCCATGCAACGAGTCCACCAAGACTGTGCGCAATGATAACGAAACGAGTATTGGGGTATCGGCGGTGCAATCGGCTAAGCTCGCTTCTCAGGAAATCTGCCGGTTTGTCTATTGCACCGTCATTCGGATAGACCATTTTTAGCGGAAACCAACCTCGATCTTCTATCGCCGGTGCAAATTCCCGAAACGTCATTGCGCTGCCCTCAAGTCCATGAATGAGAACAGCAACTTGCTGTTGTCCGGCGAAATCATCCGCATTTACAAATTGAGGCGGAATCAACACCGCTTGGATGTCGCCGATCTTCGCAGCGTTAAATTCAAGTGAAATATGATTCGATCGGATTTCATAATTCTTGAGAGTTCCCGCTGCCTTTAAGAGCGATAATGCGATTCGCGTCCTGGCAGTCAATGGAAACCATGCTTGGCCGTTACTAGTCGTCTTAACGCCAAGGTTAATTTCGCTAAGTGGACGAGCATCATAGCGACCTGCTTCAATCGGCAGTTCTACGTGAATCGCTGGCGAAGGTTCCTCCCCGTCGCCAGACGAAGCGATCATCAAACACGTCATGATGGAAAGAAGAACGTAACGGAAGACACTGCTGGACACTTAAACACCTGCCTTCATTAGAGTTCGCTTCAACCGTTGAAAGATTGCTTTCGGCGATACACAACCAATTAATAACGTGGTCAACAAATGACAACCGAATGCAGCGGCAAGGAGACTCGTTAACCCAAACTGACGCAGAGACGCGTAACCATACTTCTTTTCTGCTTCCTCGCCTTCCGATTGCGTGATTATGCCACGCAGAGTCAAATCGGCATATCGCGTTAAGGTTCCATACGACGCAATGACAGTCGGACGAATGGGCAATTCGATTGAATCCTTGTCGTTTAAACGTTTCTCAATCTCTTCATCGCCCAGTTTCGTCTTGTGACTACCTTCAGGTGTGCCTTGCGGATGCTCCTCGTAAGTTGCGGACCAGGGGACACACCGCTCACAGACGATTCCGAAGCCAGGTCGATAGACCAACGACTTTGATGGACAGTTCTCCGCCGCCTGACAACGGTCCTGCCACCAAAAACCAGCATAGGTTTCATTGAGTATCGCGTCACTCTTGCTAGCCCGAATGACGAACGGTGAAAATAAAATTTGAACGATCATTACCAGTGGAAGAATGGATGCGGCCACAAGGGTACGCCACTTTGCGAGTGCCGAGATCAACAACCCAACCTGTGACGCGGCAATGCCTACAACCAATAGTGTCACAAAAACGGCAACACGATGTTCATCTAGCTTCGCAAAGTATTGTTCGCCAAGCAAAACGGCATCAACTCCCTTCTGGTCTCTTGATTGTCCGTAGAATATCGGTTGATTTAAATAGTAGTAGCGAGTCGCCAATAGAACCGCAAAGAACAAACACGTCTGTATCGTTGTTATTACGATCAAAAACAATGATTTTGCAGCGATAAACGAATATGTCTGTAAACCTTGCCAGCGCTCGTACTCCGTGCGATACCAGTCCGTCGTTAGTGCCAAGTGGCTTTGACTTGCAGACATCCATATTACCGACAATACGCATAAGAAACCGACTAGATGCGGATGAAAGTCGTTGATCGGTACCGCTAATGCAATGGCAATGCCGAACAGCGAAGGTATCAGTAAACCAACCAATAGCCACTGTGGCAACGAGACGGACCCCAACGGCCAAAACTCGGCTGTGAGAAAAGCTCGTTGCTTGAACTTAACGCACTCGCGAAGGAAAATTTGAGTAAATTGTTTCAACCTGCTAATACGCGTTGCGCGGGTCATCGGCTCACCGGAAATCTCGGCTTGTAACCCCAACGACAACGAGTCATCCACGATCCGCCCTTGATCGAGCGTCAGTACTCGGTCAAAAAGCTCCATCGAGTGACGATAATGAGTGACCGTGATGACGGTTGCGCCAAGCAAACCGATTGTGCGTAGAAGTCGCCGCACACTTATCGCCGTCTCAGGATCCAGTCCGCTATCTGGTTCATCGAGTAGTAGCACGCCCGGTCGCCGAGCCAGTGCCGCCGCCAATCGCATGCGTCGCAACTGGCCGCCGGATAATTGTGACGGAAAACGATCAACGAGATTGCGAAGTCCTACGACTCGCAACGACTCTTCAATCACGCTGCGTTTGACTCTCGGCTTCACCAATTTCACAAAATCGGTCGTCTGCTGGATCACGGTCAAATCGTCGTAAACCACATCTTTCTGGGGGACATACGCGACTGTTTCTACGGCAGGATCGGGCGTCTTGTCACGACTGTGCCCGCCAATCAAGACTCGCCCGCGTCCGACTCGCGTTTCAGCAATCTCACGAACCAATGTCGACTTTCCTGAACCACTCGATCCGATGATCCCAACGAATGAACCTGAATCAATCCCCAGATCACGAATGCTCAACCGTTTTCCGACCCGGACGTCTTCCATCTGAATCGACGCACCAGCAAGCGGATTCGCTGGCTCAAGCCCAAAACCCTGGTTGCGCGCGTAGGCGTGAAAGACCCAGGGATACGAACCTATTGTCAACAAATCACCGGGTTGTAGTCGTCCATAGCGGCACACTTCGCCGCGAATCGTCAGCCAACGGTCTTCACTATCTTGCTGCATTAGATCACGGACATACAACTGCTGTTGATCGGGTGGACACCACAGAAACAGGCTCGTATTTTTGTCCAACACATCAATGTAGTTGATCACTTTCGCAGTAATCGTCTGCGGCTGACCCTCCGGCAGATGCAATTCCCAGGGAGTACCGGGATGAGTTCTCAAGTTCGCAGCAGCCCACGGATTCACATCCTGCTGCTCCGCCGATGAAAGATCCGAAAACGGCGGCAGCTTTGACGCAATTTCAACAGGGACCGCACACTGCGGACATTTCCCGTTGGCGACATCACCGTCGATCTCGGATTTGTAGCCGCAAACTTGACAAACGCGGCTCATCGGCCCACCCGCTTTGCTTCGTAACGCCATTGACAAGAAATGTCGCGTCTCAATTCAGCTTTAAAAAGAAAATGATCCGTTGATAAGCGAGAATAGCTAAGATCTCCCGTTCCACCGGACATCATCAACATCGCATCACGATGATCGATCTTCATGGTCCCTTCCATGGCATTGATTCGATATTGGGTCTCTTGTCCCTCGCTTGCAACCACGACTTCGATTCTGCCATTCTGGATGTATACCTGACGGACCTTATTTCCATCGTAATCGCCGTCACTTTCATAGCGTAGCTTGACTTCCCCTTCGGACGTCGCGTCACCTTGGCCTGCAAATATCGACGTTGCACGCGATGCATCAAGCGTCCACGAGTCGCCGACAGCTTTCTTGAGTGATGGGAACACGTAGAGCTCTGCAAGCGGGTTCGCGCCGACTAACCAGCGGTTGATGTCTTCGCTAGACAGACTTTGTGCTTCGGAATTTGGGCTTTTCACTTGGGTTGCTTTAGTTACACCGATTCCGTTAACCCAATGGACCTCGAACGAACAGCCGGAATAGACGCGAGGTGTTTCCATCCACTGCAAGTCCTTCACGTCATTCAATTGTCCAGGCTCCAAGCCAAAACGTCGTGCGATCTCAGTCAAAGAACGCTGGTAATTCGGATCGATTTCTTCCCACTTCCGTAGCACAGCCATCACGGTTTTGAAACCGGGTGAAATGAATTCCACCGTCGCCAGTCCTTTTTTCAGTGCGTAGGCGAAGACTGGATCACTCGAGTCAAAGTCGGCCAACCGCAACGACTCCTTGGTGATGATTTTTGATGAACTCGCATCGATTACATCGCAACGAAGTTTGATCGTTGAGGTTTTCCCGAATATCTGATTATCGAGGATCGTGATTCGGGTTTGGTAGCGGTTTGCCTGTATAAACTGGCTTTCACCGACAAGACCCCAGTTCGTCGAACTGCCACGCCCATTGACTCGCATCACTGATAACGATTGCCAGGTTTTCCCGGCTGGATAGCGTGTAAGTAGTTCTTGCGAATCAAAAGGGTCAAATGGCTTTTGCTGTTCTTTTTTTAGGGTGGCAGATTGCGAGTAGAGTGGTATTGCAATCAAGTTAAACAGAATGGCCAGGAAGATCGTTCGCATGGTTGGTTCTCATTTAGGTGAACAAAAAGATTGGGTAGCAATTGTATTGTGATGGGCGCGGTGCGCTATACCTTCTTACTTGACGGACGCGTGAATGTCAGCCTGGAAAGGATGATGCAATTTGGGGTGAAGCACCTTTCATGTACTCAATTGAGTTCCCCCCTTGGATCAAATGGGACACCATTGGGGGCAGTTGTGTCGATTGCGGACGGCGGACCAGGAACGAACGACGCTGATTCGATGGGCGGCCCGGGAAGAGATTTTACATCGAACTGCAAGAAAAATCCGTTCTCGCTCCATTTGCGTTTTGCCAACAGCGGCAATGCCAATGCGCCTTTGGATTCTTTCGTCACCACGTTACGCCAGGAATAAAACGGTCCGTACCAATACTCCAGCCAAAACGGAATTTCTTGGCCCGCTTTCCATTTAAGAGTGTAGCTTTGCTTGCCTCCTGATTTTAGTCCAAGGGTCTTTCCCGTTTGGACAAACAGGTCTTCTGAGTCGTTGCCGTACACGTAGATGTTTTCGGAGAGATCGTGAAAAGACACCTGATATCGATAGGTTTTATAGTCATCAGGGACGCCGGAATGTTTGAGGGTGATTGTCCGGCTCTGGTTTGTCACAGCCTGTGCATACCAGACCTTCAGGAACTTACTGACCTGATCGTTGGTTTGCCCATCAATGCGCTTTGCCGCCTCGCTCTCACCCGCTTCCGACTCAGCGATCTTCCACCATACTTGGGCAGCCGTAACCAGGCTATTCAGTAGTGCGTCCACATAATTCACTTCGTCTGCATTTAGTTCCGGTAGTTTCAATAGACGCTGGAACTCTTTGTCTTCCGTAATATTGACATCCTTTGCGAACAAAGTGTATCGAGGGTCTTTCAATAAATCTTGGGTGAGAGTTTTCGCTCCCGGTGGTGGCGGAGGGATTGGATCTGGGCCTGGATTTTCAAACTTCGACAACCGCTGTCGCACCTCTGCCAACTCTGTACTTTGAATTTCGAGGTCACTCTGAGCAATCAACTTGTCCGTACGCTCTGCTTTCCACAGCACCCCCAACATTCCCACACAAATTGCAACGATACCGACTGCTGCCAACGAAGACTTTGCAAAATGGCGTGACGCGTCCAACCAACTTGCTGGTTTCATTCTGCAA
>DNWZ01000363.1 GCA_003506095.1 Planctomycetaceae bacterium
TGATCGCTTCTTCCAGCGAACGCAGGGTATCGACGTCCAAATCGTTAGTCGGTTCGTCCAGCAGCAAAACGTTGCAGCCTTTTCGCAGCAGCTTGGCCAAGTGAACTCGGTTGCGTTCACCGCCGGACAAAATGCCGACCTTCTTTTCTTGGTCAGGCCCTTTGAAATTGAACTTCGAAACGTAGCTGCGGGCGTGCATCGGCTTACCGCCCGGGCCGCCCATTTCCAGCGTTTCGTGTCCGCCGCTGATCTCTTGATAAACCGTTTTATCCGGGTCGAGACTATCGCGGCTTTGGTCAACATAGCCCAAGTCGACCGTCTCGCCGATCCGAAACTCGCCGCTGTCTGGCTTTTCTTGGTTGGTCAACATGCGGAACAGCGTCGTCTTGCCGACGCCGTTTGGTCCGATCACACCGACAATACCGCCCGGTGGCAAGCGGAATGACAGGTCATCGATCAATACCTTGTCGCCGTACGCTTTGTGAATGTGAACCCCCTCGATCACCAACGCGCCCAAGTGCTTGCCTGGTGGGATCTGGATTTCCAACTCGTCGGGTTGCTCGTGGAATGTCTCTTGCGACATCTGTTCGTAAGCCTTGATACGCGCCTTGCTCTTGGCTTGGCGAGCCTTGGGGCTCATGCGAATCCATTCCAATTCGCGCGATAACATACGATCGCGAGCCTTCTGTTGGCGTTGTTCGACCGCCATCCGTTTCGCTTTGGCCTCCAGCCACGCCGAGTAATTTCCTTCGAACGGAATCCCGCGGCCACGGTCGACTTCCAGAATCCACTTCGCGACGTTGTCCAAGAAGTAACGATCGTGCGTCACCGCGACGACCGTACCGGGATAATCGTCCAAGTGTTTTTCAAGCCACGCGACGCTTTCGGCGTCCAAGTGGTTGGTCGGTTCGTCCAGCAGCAGCAGGTCGGGTTGGCGGATCAGCAATTGGCAAAGCGCGATACGGCGTTTTTCGCCACCGGAAAGGTTCGTTACGGGCCAATCGCCCGGCGGCAAGTTCATGATCGCCATCGCAACTTCGACTTGTCGATCGAGTTCCCAGAGGTTGTTGGCGTCGATCGTGTCCTGCAGTTCGGCCATTTCGTCGCACAGCTTCTGCATCTGGACGTCGTCGGTGACTTCGCCCAACAGGCCCGAAATCTCGTTGTATCGATCGACGATCGCGCGCCGCTCGGCCACAGCGACTTGAACGTTTTGTTCGACGGTCAAATTCGGGTCGAGCGCTGGTTCTTGCGACAAATAGCCGACGGTGAACTTTTTGCCCAGCGTGGCGATGCCCTCGAACTCGGTATCCTGGCCAGCCATGATTTTCAGCAGCGTCGATTTACCGGCGCCGTTGGGCCCCAGCACGCCGATCTTGGCACCGGGGTAAAACGCCAGGCTGACGTCTTCGAGGATGATTTTTTGACCGTGTTTTTTGGTCAGGTTTTCGATTTGGTAAATGTAGTGCTTGGTCGACATAGAAATGCGAGTGAGCGAGAAATGCGTTGCGAAACGTGAGTCCAGTAGTTTCGATTTCGCAAATTTAGCGAAGTCGAAGCGTTTTGGCGATTGGTAACGCGAACGAATCGTTCAGCAAATGAGCCGCGGACAGCCGGCGCGGGTTCGGCGAGCGTTCTGTGCCGCCTCATTCGCCCAAAGGAGGCAACCGCCGCTGGTCTCTGACGCTCCGCAGCCCAACGGCAAGGTTGTCTCCTTGGCTGTTGGTGAATCTGCCGCTGTACGAGGGCGGGTTAAAACATCAGTCGCCACGCGACTGGGACCAAACAACTCGATATCGAACATCGTTGTCTTTCACTGCGGACGCAATCATCGTTGGCAACATACCGTCGGCACGCATCTGCTCTCGTCGCGACTGAAACACGGCTTCGCTCAGCTCAGCGTCATATTGCCATTTGATGCGATGCGGATTGTCGCGAAACATTACCGCGAACCTTGGCGTTTCGAATCCGATGTGCTGCGTCATTCGAATCGGTCGCCAACCGCGCGAGCGAAACTCATCCATCTGTTCAGCCAGCTCTTCAGCGGTGACATCGGTTAAATACCGCACCTCTGCCCCAGGGATCGGCACCTTGGTAAGCGCCCATCTCGGACCTTGATCGGTATTGATCGCAAAGATCGATCCGGGCGAAAAAACTTCGACTCCCATCTCGCCAGCTTTCTCTAAAATAAAGCTGAAGGATCCACTCCAAGTTTGCCAAAAGGGAATGTCAATCACCCATACGAAAACGGTCTTATAAAAACTGCCAGGCGGCATCGCCATGGGCATCCTCCAAGCCGGTCGATGATAAGATCGCATCGCTTCAAAATCGGCCGAATCATCTTCCACACAGTGAACCTGCCATGGCGTTTTCGATTCATTGGGAATTGCGATCGCATCGACCAGCGATGGCACGGTTCCTTGGCGCGGATTCAACGCCACAGGGATGTAATCTTGGCCGATTTCTTCAGCCCATTGCAACAGTTGCTGCTCACTGGCACCCAGTAAGATTTTAACATCCCGTGGGATTGGTTCAGCCACTGCCCGTCGAACCGTTACCGGGATCGAAATACGAAACCCTGTGGAGTATTGCGGTCCCGTCTCGGGTGTCGCCGCAAAGCGAGCAGCCGCCCGACTATCGGCAGCCCAATAGAAGTAATCACCGCCCCGTGTCACTCGAAACCCCTGACTGCGTGGACCGCGCGGATCGATGGTAGCGTCTGTTTCTGATACGCCGTATCCCTCGGGCGTCCAGACGTCTTGCACCCACTCATTCACATTTCCGTGCATGTCAAACATGCCGAAACCGTTTGCGCCGAGCGAACCGACCGGCATGGGCCTTCCAATCCGATCCTCCACATTGGCAATGCCGATTAAAGCATTCTCGTCTGTCCCGGTCGCATAAGGACCTTCACTGCCAGCCAAGCAAGCAAACTCCCACTCCGCTTCGGTAGGCAAGCGATATCCGATTGCGTTTTCAATCACCGTCGGAATCCCATTAACAATCTCATATGCGGGGCTCAGGTCCTCGTGCCGAGACAGCTCGCGACAGAAGTTTGCTGCATCCAGCCACGAGACAGTTTCCACGGGCAAAAGCCCCGTGTCTTCGGGTAAGTTTTTGTCCGCGGCGCTAGCGTTGGAATGCTGGAACCATGAAGGATTTTGCTTCATGATTTGGGAGAATTGCCGCTGGTTGATCTCATGAATCGACAAGTAAAACGGCTGTGTGATCACGACGCGATGCTTGGGCGTTTCGCTTTTAAGGCAAGCCAGATCAAAATCGCCGTTGATGATTTTTGGAACTAAGTTTTCGATTTCCAGATCGGTGGATCCCATCATAAACTCACCAGGCGGAATCAAGCGAAATCTTATACCTAGCGGATGTTTCCATTCGACGGGGATCATCAGATAGTCGGCCCACGCCTGGGCATGGTCGGATGCCTGTTGTGGCGTAAAGGGGATCGTTGCAAACGGCGGTGCGTCGTCAGCCCAGACACCGCGAACACCGCTTGGCAGAGGTTTCTCGTTTGGCGGTGATTGCGAAACGCCTGTGCCACCTTCGGTCGCCGTTGAAACTTTTTCGACCGGTAGTTCGAGCACCGCTGCTACGCCTGCTGCAGCGGCGATCTCTGCTGATGCTTTTTCGACTTTCGGCGGGACGACTTTTCGTCCCATCTTGCCACTCGCCAAAACGCCGACGATTGCCAGCATCGAAAGCGTCATCAAACTTAAAAAAGCTTTCGCCGCGAAGCGTTTCGAGCTCGTGTTTGCGGCTGGCTTTGTGCCTATTTGCCCGATCTTCGACACGGCCGCTGCGGGCTTTCCCGGCATGTACTCGGGGTCAACCGCGCTGAGCCGCTGTTGCAGATCGGGCGAGATTGTCCCAGTGCTGCGCCATTGATCTTCGCATGACTGCCACAGTTCCCCAGCCGGCTGGGCCGAATCGAATCGCCCCTCAGGCTGTTTACTGTGCAAGATACGGATGATCGATTGAATCCACTGCGGCACCTCGGGCACGATCTCTGCGATCGGCCTCGGTGGATCGTCCGCCACACGCTTAAGAACCGCGATCGTCGACGGAGCTCGAAACGGCGGGCGGCCAGTCGCCATCGCGTACAACACGCTTGCGACGCTGAACAGGTCCGATCGTGCGTCAATCGCTTTGCCCTGGGCCTGTTCGGGCGACATGTACATCGGCGTACCAGCGGTGAATCCGGTCTGCGTTAACTTGGCATCGTCAACGGTTCTGGCGAGCCCAAAGTCGGTCAGCTTCAGCACCTGGGAGTGAGCACCTTCGACCAAAATGTTGCTCGGTTTGATGTCGCGGTGCACGATGCCCACGGCGTGTGCTGCCGCTAATCCGGCCAGCAACTGGCGGCCAAAATGCATTAGGTCGGACACGTCCAACGGCCCCGCATGATCGATGCGGTCTTGAACCGTTTCGCCGTCGATCAATTCCATCACCAAATACGGTATCGGCTCTTCTTCCACCGCATAGACGCTCACTACATTCGGGTGGCGGATCGACGCTGCCGCGCGAGCTTCTCGCAAAAAACGCTTTCTCGGCGGCGATGTCGAAGCGAGCGTCGGCGATAGAACTTTGATCGCGACGGGTCGCTGCAGTTTTCTGTCTCTGGCGGCGAGCACGATCCCGAACCCGCCCTGGCCGATGACTTTTTCGACCTCATAGTGTGAAAGCCTGCCCAACGACTGTTCTTCTTCGGACGACTGCAAATAAGGTTGCAGCAGCTTCAGTGTGTGTTGCTGGTTGCTTTGTTCCGCCGTCGATTCCTCGGATGCCTCCCTGACGAACTCCGCAGTCGTCATCAACGATTCTTCGCTGTCCACGATTTCATTTTCTTGGCTGTCCTTTTCCAAGATCGGTATGCTTAGAAAATCGCCCATCTGGGACGCGGCAGCCAACAAATCGGTGACCCGTCCAGCCAACTCGGCATCGTCGCCACATTCTCGCTTGACAAACAGGCTGCGGGCCTCGGGATCGATAATCTCGATCGCTTTTTGAAAGACCAAACGTTCACGCATTTTTTCTGATCCAATTTTTTCGAGCCCATCCGATCGATCCTCCCATCGGACCGGCGCCTGATCGACGACGCAAACTGCCGTCTCATCAATTGGCGTCATTGAACGGCAGACCACGCCAAAAAAATTGTCCGTTGATTTTTTTTGCGGATCGGTGAAATGTCACAGCGGGCGGAATTCAGTTCACAACCGCTGGGTGCAATTCGCGGTAGAGCCATGCGCGTGCGAAAGCCCATATCCGGTCCGCCGATCGAGGGGAAATGCCCATCGTTGTAGCCGCTTGGCTGATCGATAATCCGCCGAAGAAACGCAATTGCACCAGCTCCGCAGCGGTCGGTTCGAGCACCGCCAGGCGTTGCATCGCATCGTCCAAATCGGGCAAATAATCGGGAATGTCCAGTTCGGCCAATTCCGCTTCGTTGCCGCTAAGCGATAACGGTTGGATACCCCCGCCGCGTTTGACGCGTTTTCTGGCCCGCGCGTGATCGACCAAAATCCGCTGCATCGCCTTGGCTGCTGCGCCCAAGAATTGTTCTTCACTGGCCCACTGAATTTCTCTGCCACGGCAGTTGTTCAGTTTCAGAAAAGCTTCGTGCACCAGAGCGGTTGTCAGCAAGGTTCGGCGCGATCTCTCACCTTGAACTTGCCGCGACGCGATCCGCTTCAGTTGGGCGTAGACCAACGGCAGCAATTGTTCAGCTTTGACGGGCGTGTCGAGCGTCATGGATTCACAAAGTGATAGACACGAGAAACCGTCGCAGTATCTAGACGCGTTGATCGCTTGTCAACAATTTTTCAAGACGCATCGGGAAGCTGGCCGCTGGATCACTGTGCGATCGATTTCGACCCTTGCGGGCCGCCGGCGATGGGGCGGTTCATCGGCAATGGGCGGGCTGCGGTCGCGAAGCCTCGGGCGTAAAGATGTTCCTTCAAACGACGGAACTCGCCAAAACTGTCTGGATAAACCCAAACCGTAACGGTCGTCTTATCAGGCGATCGACCAGCCAGTTCAAGGTCGATCATATTGGTGGCGTTTGCGAAGACTTCTGCCAGCGGTTGGCCATGCGGTTCGGTGAGCGGTTCGAGCACCATGCTGACCAATTGCACTCGCGTCGCGGTCGCGACTTGGCCGCCGCGATTGACCATCTCGCGAGACTTTTCCATCTCATAGCGTGCCACAAAACCTTGTACCGGACCGACCGCGGAATCGATCACACCGTCGCGTCCGCCGGATACCGATCGTTGCAAGTCGCGTTGAATTTCCGCCAGCAAACGATCGATAGGCACGATCGCAAGTCGACCTCCCTTGAGGCGAAAATGAAGTTCTTCGCCGAACACCGTTTTGGCCATCGGTGTCGGCAGATGCGATACCGCGACGACCGGCCGTTCGGCGTTTTCGACTCGTGAACGAGCTTGCTGCAGATCCTCCAACTCCTTCTGCGCGGCCGCAATCTTCGCTTCGGCCTGCCCTCTTTGGACGTCCTTCGAATCGAGTTCCTTTTTCTTGTCTTCCCATGCCAGCTTGGCCATGTTGATCAAGTCCATCAACTGACCACGCTGGCGCGCGATCTCGCCCAATTGCGCATCACTACGACGAATCTCTCGTTCCAATCGCTGCGAATCTGCTAACGCCTCGACCGCCCGTTGGCTTTCGGTTTCCAAGTCTTCATAACGCTGCTGAACCGCTTCGACCGTCAACGGCTGGTCGGTCACCAAGTCGCTGGACGCTGCCTGCGGATCGATTGGCGATTTTTCCTTGATCGCTTCGACCACTTCGCGCGTCGTGCTGCCCAGGATCACGACCAAGATGATCAGAATACCGACAAGATTGGCGACGATGTCAAGAAAGGCATCGTGGCCCAACGCGACCGCTCCGGCCGACCTGTGACGTGATTGAGTCATCGCGCACCCTTGGCTTGAATCATCAGCCCGCTGCCATCGAGCAGACGGGTCAATTGTTGATATCGATAGTCAGCGCCCGGTGCAACGGCGACTTCTAACACCGGTTGCCAACGCGCACCCTGCATCGCAGCGCCCCAAGCCGATGCACGATCGCGTACGGCGGTTGCCAGCGTTAACGAAGCGGCGTTAATGTCGCCGTCGACGAACGGAATCACCGTTGGCGCACCGCGTCCGCCTTCGCCGATCAGCACAAATCGATCGCTGTAACATTCGACACGGATCA
>DNWZ01000748.1 GCA_003506095.1 Planctomycetaceae bacterium
GGTCAAAAATCGAGGTGCCCTATAAATACCGCTACCAGTTACCGTTTCCGTGAAGCCCAGCGACTCAAGGAAAGCAACGGTGCTTGCATCGATTTCTGGGGCGACAGCAACATCAGGAAAAACGGTGAATCTAATCCCGCCTTCCGGGTCCAAAACTTCCTGAATGCCGGCGATCAAGCCAACTTGACGCAAACCTTCGTCGGCAGTCAGGATCGAGTTGGCCGACAGCGACATGGCGTTGTCAACCTCGTTGCCGATGGCCAGTGCTTTTGCCGCGTTGTTTTCATTCGTGACCGTCGAGGCGGAAGCATCGTTTCCGACAGAGATCACGAAGCCGGTTCCGACGCCATCGACCGCCGCGAAGATCGGACCCGAAGCTGCATCCAACAGATCGAGGATCTGGCTGGACGAAATCGCATTGCCGGCAGTTGCCGTGGCAGAAGGGTTGCCGCTGACGTCCGCCGGGTCGATTGTGGTTGTCCCGGGGCCAGCCACCACCGAATTGATCAGATTGGCATCGACAGTCGTGGTGTTGACACCCACGTTCGCGGCCGCAATGGCCTGCTGCGTGTTGCCCGCAAGTTTTGCCGTGCTGAGGTTCAGGTCGCTGAGTTCGATTCTGGCTACACTGGCGGTGATGACGGACAGGCTGGTTCCGGGTTCATTGACACTCGGCAAGCCGGTTGTAACGTTTTGCGACGTCGAAATGGCGGTGCTGGCGTCGGTAGAGTTCGCCGCCGAATTGAGCGTTGTGGTATTGCGGTTCAGCAGGCCCACGGATTCCTGCGTGTTGTTCGCCACTTCGGCGGTTGACGTTAGAAGATCATTTTGTGCGACGATGGCGATACCCGACGCATTCGTTACCGCTGCAGCGGTATTGTTCACGTTCTGCGATGTAGCGATGCCCAGATCGGCCGATAGTGTTTCGGCCGCGGCGCGTGGGACATCGATTGGGCTGGCCAATTGCGTGGAGGCAATGGCGCTTCCCCCGGCTGTGCCGAATTCATCATTGGTCACATCGGAGTTCAGGCTGGTTTCGGCAAGGTTAACCGTCAGGCTGGCCGACGTTGTGTTCCCCGTCGGGCCACCCACGACGAGGCTTGAATCCGCGACATCTCCGTTGACCAAAAAACCGACCGTAACATCACGGACAAGATCCTGTTGACCGGTGATCGCGGTGATCGACGCGGTAGCGTCGGCGAATCCGTTGAATGCCTGATTGATGCCGACGACGTAGTTGCCCTCTGCGATGGCTATCTCCTGAGCAGAGGCGCTGCCGCCCGCAATGGCGAGCGCAAACGCGCATGTGCTCGTCAGCAGACGTGACCTGTAATGGTTTGGCTTCTTCATGAGCAGTCTCCGGTTTGGGAATTGTTTTCGCCAAGTCTCGACTTTCTTGTTTGGTCTTTACTTCGGGCCGAACCCCAGAGCCAAACATCCAAAAGCACTGGTCGGTCTTGGCGCAACCCGACCAGTGATTTTGGAGAAACTTCAAATTTTCATCCGTTGCCCGCCACGGCGGGAGCATCGCCCGCAGCCTTTCCTTCCGGCGGATCATCAGCTGCGGCCAGTGGCCGGCCAGGCTGACATTCGGATGGGGCGACATCTGTGACGCTTGGCAGGATCTCAAGCAAGGCTTCTTCGATCGCCATCCGAACCGCCAGATGCAGCGGCTCCTGATTCTTCGCGCCGGTGTTCACATCCCACAGATCACTGCCGAAGAACCTGAAAACATCCGCGCCGATCTCATATCCTGTGATCTGTTTCTGGATGGAAACGGTGTCATAGACCTTGAGCGTCTGGGTTCCGACGACACGAAGGTCTAGCCCGACATTCATGGTGTAAAGTCGGCCCTTGGCCCCAACGTTGTTGACGCCCAACTCGGCACCGCCGGACTGAATATTGTAATTCAGCTCGGTGATCCCGCCGACGATGAAGTAGTCCGATTGCAGGACGCTGCCACCGTAATATGGCTTCCACTGCACCTGATTGACTTCGCCGGTCTGCTGATCGACGGTCTCATGCTCCGCCCCGTCGCCAAGCTGGCGATTGGCAAGATAGTTAAGCTCAGCATCTGCAATCTGGGTATCGAACCGCTCCAGAAGAGAGACGCCCGGAACCAGGTGCCCAAGGGCGGTATACGCCATGAGGGCCCCGCCCTGGGTGACCATGAAGCCTTCTACATCCGACTGTTTGCCCGTGTAATCTCGGATGTTGCCCACGGCAATCGATACAGGTGCGCGTTTGGACTTTTCCAACCGCTGGCCATAGCAAATCAGCTTGGCGGTCATTGGGGTGTCGTTCGGTGTTGGCTTGGAAGTCATCACCAAAGGGACATCGCCCTCGTTCAGCACTTCACGGCGCATATCATCCGGAACGACCGCGCACGCGGCCGTCGCAAGCAGAACGGCCGCGACGGTCAGGGGCCTTGCGTAGTGGCTCATATGGATGCTCATTTTTGTCATAATCATTTGACAATCAGTTAAGGGGACCAACACCGCTTGAGGTGACATTGCCCGTGATCGTTGCTCCATCGAGGTTGCAAGCCGTGCTGCTGTCGACCCCCGCCGTCTGATTGCCCGAGTTGTCCTGATCGTTGTTCAGTGCCTGATCGGTGTCACCGTTGGTGACGTCCCCAAAACTGTTGTCAATGCTGCTGTCGTCGACGCCCGACTCGATATCTCCTGAGTTCGTCTGGCTGCCGGTCTGACTTGTTTCGCCACCACTGACCGACCCAGCGGAGCCGCCCGCCGAGGATGTGTCCGTGTTGCCCGTGCTGTCAGACGATATGTTCGGCGCGCCGCTCGCCTCGGTTCTTGGTCCGGCCTGACTGTTGTCGGCAATATTTCCGGTCGCGTTAGCGCTATTGTTGCAATTTATCTGCGAGCCGATATTCGTCTCGTTATAGATATTGGTTGCAAAACTGTCATAAAAACCACCCTTCTTGCGCTCGATCAGATCCAGGACGACCGCCTTATTCGCCCTGTCGGCCGAAGTCTGAAACCGCCAGGGTCCATTTTCGAAAAGCCCATTGGCAAAACACGCAACTGGAACCGCAGTGAAAGCCCACGCCGTTATCGCGATCATTGAAAACTGAGCAAATTTCATCACAACCCCATCGCCCTCGCCCGATTCTAATAGTTGACCGGTTTTTTTGCGCCGACGAATTGTTCGGTGTATCGCCATCGCAACTGGGTGAAACGTAATGCTGTGCGTCTCGCAGTGCACGTGCGCATAATGGCTTTGGGGTTATCTATGGAGCAACATACTTAGTCCGCCCTGAGCAACACCCATCCCATTGATTTTATG
>DNWZ01000423.1 GCA_003506095.1 Planctomycetaceae bacterium
TCAAAAAACGGTCCATCTGGCTTTCTGGCAACGCATACGTTCCATCAAACTCAAACGGGTTTTGGGTCGCAACGACAATAAACGGTTTGGGCAAAGGGTAAGTCGTACCATCGACCGAAACCTGCCCCTCGCTCATCGCCTCCAGCAACGCACTCTGGGTTCGCGGTGGGGCGCGATTGATTTCGTCAGCCAAGACCACATTGGCGAAAATCGGGCCGCGACTAAACTCGAATTCGCGAGTGTCCGTACGATAAATCATACTGCCCGTGATATCGCTGGGCAGCAGGTCAGGTGTGAACTGAAGTCGCGTGAAGACGCCGTCGATGCTGCGGGCAAGCGCTTTTGCCGCCAGCGTCTTGCCGACTCCGGGAACATCTTCCAACAACACATGGTCGCCGGCGAGCATAGCGACCACCAACGATCGGACCACTTCGGGTTTACCCAACACCACTCGTTGTATGTTATTGCGCAGATCACGCGCCGTCTCTTGAGCTCGCTGCATATCGTCTTCGCGTTTAGAGCTTATCCGAAAATCTACAGCCGCGTTTACGCTAGCCGCAGTTCTCTTCGGTTTTCCGATAGGTTCTTATGTTATTTCGTGTTCTTTGGGACTGACCCGGATTGGCAGTCTATGTTGCGGTCGTTCGGATTGCGAGCGGACATGGTCTAACCAGCCCCCTAATCAGACCCCTTGATTCAGACGAGCGATGATTGACGCAGCGGATTCACATAGCTCGCTGGCCCGTTGTGGCGAATCAGCCTCGGCGATCATGCGTACGATCGGCTCGGTGTTGCTGCCGCGCACCAACAACCATTCGCCTGGCCATGATAATCGCAAGCCGTCGCTGTGGTCCGCATGCGCGTCCGGATTTGCCGCCGCCACGGCCGCCAAGATTTGCGACAATTTTGTCGCATCAAGCGTCACTTTCGTTTTGTGAATCGCCAATTGCGGCAGGGCATCAGCAAGTCCGGCGAGCGGTTTGCCGGTTTTCGCCATCAGGTCGAGCACCTGTGCAATCCCCACGAAACTGTCGCGTACCATCCCGACTCGCGGATCGATTGGGCCGCCGTTCCCTTCGCCGCCATACGTCGCCCCGGTCGCGATCATCAGGTCGACCACGTTCGCTTCACCGACCGCGCTGCGATGCGACATCACTCCCGCTTCGGTCGCAACCATTTCGCTCATCCCGCTCGTTGCACCGTTAATCACGATCGGACCTCGCGTCGTCGGATCGGCCAACGCGCGCTGCACGCACAACGCTAACGTGTACTCTTCGCCGATATAACGCCCGCCAGCATCAATCAATGCCAAACGGTCTGCATCGGGGTCTTGGCAAAAACCGACCTCACACCGTTCAGCGACGACCCGAGCGGTGATCATTTGCAAGTTCTCGGCCGTCGGTTCAGGCACATGTTCAAACTGGCCATCAGCGACGCCGCCCACCAAAACAATCTCACACCCCAATTGCTTCAGCAGTTCGCAACCCAACGCGCCGCCAGCCCCGTGGTTGCTGTCCAGCAGTACTCGATACTTCCTTGCAGCTATCGCTTCCCTATCGACCGTCGCCAAAACGGACGCCAAGTGTGGTGCATGAGCATCCTGCACCGATTGGACATCGCCTAGTCGATCGTGTGACACCCAAGCCGATTCCTGGTCCATATAACTCTTTCGCACTTCGGCTCCCGAAACTGCGTCCAGCACTCGGCCGCTGGGACCAAATAACTTCATACCATTGTAAGGTGGTGGATTGTGACTTGCGGTAATTTGAATCGCACCGTCAGCATTTCTTGCTCGCACCAGCACTCCGATCGTCGGCGTCGCGACAACATCCGCATCCAACACATCGCAACCGCAAGCACGCAGCGACGCGACAACGATGTCACGCAGCACCGGCCCGCTGTCGCGGCCATCGCGCCCGACAATCACCAATGGTCGGCGCTCACCCACAGACGCATTCAATCGCCGCGCAAACGCAGACACATAACGACTCGCCACATCGGGCGTCAATGAACTGCCGACCACCCCACGCAGTCCGCTGACACTAATAATCAAATCGCTCACCACCCATCTCCTTCAAAGTTGACAAACTCACCCGCAATCCAAACGCACGCTACCAACACGGTCAAAAAAGTAAGATAGGCTTCCTGCCAGTCAAAAACTCTTATAACCCTCATCTTCCGACAATCGCCAGCACCACAGCCAACGTCAACAACACCGCACCACACAATCGAGTCAAAAATACGCCGCGGCTGAGCGATTGTTCGTTCCCGCCCCATCGTTTGGCGGCCCAACTAGCCAGCGTCACGCCCCATAGACCACGCAACGCATAAACGACATTCACTCGCGCCGCATCACCAAAAGCGGACAATGTAAATACGATACAGATCGCTTGCAGCGCCAATAACACCGACCCAGGCCAAAGGTAGTTGCCGATCTCTGGTTTTCGCAGCAAACGCCAATCGACCCAAGGAGCCAATACGAACGAAAACACCCCAACAAACCAAAACGAAACCGGCAAAAAACGGCCAACTCCCCACGCTGGCGACCACCGCTGCACCAACACATCGAACGCGGCGTACGATGTCGAAGCAGAAATCGCAAGCAGAATCGTTGTCACCACACGCTTGGGATTGCTGCGACCGGTCCACTGAATCATCGCAATCCCAAAGCTTGCTAATGCTGCGGCATACCACACCGCTTTGGGCAACGGCGTGTCACCGACAAACGTCAACAGGATCGCGACCAACAAAACCTTTACGCCAAACACCGGCGTCGCGATCGACACATCACCACAGTTGATCGCCAGAAACGTCAGCAACAAGCCAAGAATGTATAAGAACGCGATGATCGTCGGTTGCCATAACATCGACCATGGCTGGCCGTCTCCACCGAACAACCATAGCGCGGAAAAACAGACAGCCGTGCACTGATTCGATACGAACAACGTCGTTGCGGTGCCGACGCCTGCGGCGCCCGCCCGCTTCATGAAAATTAAACCTGCGACGAACAGCAGGCTGGCCAGCAACGGAAGCAAAAGGTGCATCGCGAAACGATAACCGCGCGGCGCCAATCAACAACCCCCGGCCGATCGCGGTTTGCAAAAAATGCCGGTTTATTGTTAGGCGCTACAAACCGCCCGTACAAGCTTGTTACAATCGAAGTTGATCGCCGATTGTCCCGCCCCACCCCACTCCCTTCCACAAATCCGAATCGATGGCAGCCCTGCGTCAAAAGGTCGTCCTGGTCGCAATCGCGATTTTCGCCGCCACCGATGGCTTCGCCGCAGAGCCGATCGACTTCCTGCGCGACGTCCGTCCG
>DNWZ01000701.1 GCA_003506095.1 Planctomycetaceae bacterium
CTCGGCAGGATCACCAAATTGTGCATCTTGTTGAACCGGGCATCCATCGCCTTGCCGTCGACATAACCCAGTTCGGGGCCACCAGCGACATGCTGCAACCCGGCATCTTCGGACCATGTCAGGACTCGACCACCGGTATATTCGACGATTACCATCGTCCCCTTGGCATCGAACTCCATCGCAAACGGTTCAACCAAAACGCTTTTGGCCGAAGCGGGAGGAACCGGCTCGGGTGGTCCGATCAAGACTTCGACTTCGGCCGCCTGAACGGTCGCTGTGCTGGCGAACAGGGTGTTAGCGATCATCGCGCTGGCGATCAGCATGGCCAGCAGACTCGCGTTGGCAAAACGAAAGGAGAGCAAAAGCATGGTGGGACAGACTCCGGCGGTTAACGAGAGAGTGATCAAGAGTTGAAACTTTCTGGAAAGTCCACTCAAGATAATCGCTCGATCAAACCAGTGCGACGATCCAGCGGTCGGATCATGCTTCGGAGCGTTTCCACCAAACCCACCACGGCGACTCCGATTCCTTGGGTGGTTCAGGCGTAAAATTGTCGGGCGGCAGATTAGCGGGATCGCTCGGCGACTGCTTATCGTCGCGGTGATAAGTCCGCATCGCTTGAGGCAACGGATCGATTGCTAATCCACAGGTGATAAACTGATTGGATTTTGCATTGCGCAGCAAGGAAACGCACGTGCCATAATCGCCGCCGGTCAACGTGACACCAGAAATCAGTCCGCTGATCGTCGCTGGCACGGTCGCACGTTTATCCTCATGCCCAGGTCGAAACCTGCTAACTCGCATTTTGGTCGGGTCATCCTTTTCGGGACGGACAATCAAGCCGCCGGGGCCCATCAAGAAATCGGTAATTTTAATCGGCGCGTCTTCGCCAAAGCATGCGATTTCTGGTCGATCGGCGACCGAAACGGCAATAAAACTCGGCCCTTCGGATGTGACATGATAAAAGTCTACGCCGCCCATCTTCACCGGTCGCATAACCACTTGACCATCGGATCGACGGCGAATGGAACGCAGAGCTCCGTAACGCGTTTCAATGCTTGGCTTGTTTGTTAAACGTTGCAGTGCATCGAGCGACGCGCGACCATCCATGCCTTCCAACGCGACGATCGCCGAGTAACGAAAAGCGGGTTGATCCGCCGCAGCCTTTTCTAATGCCTCAATTGATTCGCTGCGATCTAGGTAGGCGAGCGCCTCGGCCGCATAAAATCGGATCTCGTCATCCGGATTTTTCATCGCTTCTAAAAGAGTCGGAACCGCCGGTTCGCCCAACGCTTCGAGCTGCATGGCGGCATCGGCGGCCGTCGTCGGTTCGTTCATCTTTTTTCCCAGATCGATTAAACGATGCTGGGTATCGGTCGCGACACCGGCGGCAACAACATTGCCAATCACTGCCATCATCCGGTGGATGTTGCGACGATAGCGCGGATGGACACCAATTTCGATGAAGTCGTCTTCGCGTGCGGTAGCGATTCCGCCTCGGGTCGCTCCATCATAAAAGTACAAGCGTTGATTGATCGCTTCGGCCAATTTCGCTGACAGTTTGACGTGTTGATATTCAGGGCGAATCACTAACCCCAGCTTCCGATCTTGTTGGACGCGGCCGCCACCGAGCACCACGCCTTGGATTTTTAGGTTCATATCTTCGCCGCCTTCGGAATCAGCGCGAGTGAATATTTGACCAGTACCGACCACCAATACATCACTTCTTCGCACCATGCCCGACAACGTTTGCTGCTGACGCAATCGCGTGTCCATCAACCAACCACCGTTGAAGTCAGTGGCACTGGTTTGGGGCGGGCTAATGATTCGCAAATCGATCGGGTCGCCACGACGGACGCCCGGAGGAATGATCGCTTGAACCCGAACGAGTGCGGTTTCTGGCAGCTCTAAAAACAGACTCGGATCCGGCACCTCGTGCTTTTTCATTTCATCAATTAATTCGTCTCGCAATCCCGATGGAGGAACGCTGCCGCCGGTGCCTGGCAATCGATTGACCGCAGCGACACCCTCAACCGAAACGAATGTTAAACCGTGAGGGATCGTCGCTTGCCGAACTAAATCCGGCATTTCAGGGACTTTCAGCAGTTTGTCGAGCTTCGCATTGGGCTCTTCCTTGTCCTTCCAAGGGTTCATCACGTTACAGCCAGTGGAAACCGCGCTGCCGAGTGTGACGCCGATCAGCAAAGAGACAAAGGCACGCCTCTGAAGACGATTGTTCACCACCATCTTGTCGTGGGCGAGAGAGTCGACTGGGCCGGTTGAAACTGAGTTCGTGCGGTGAAATCGAGCGAGCTTGGCAGATTTGATCACTGTCTTGAGCCGTCAAAAGAAGCAATTCCGACGCCAGCGGTGCGGAACGTTAGCGACTCCGCGGGACACCAACCGCTAGACACTCCTTTTGCATACGATTTACGAACAACCAGTCGCAAGACGAATGTGGCCACCGGATGCTGTGGCCACATGACTGAGACAGCAAGTGGGTTATAGCTCCCACCCTTTGCGATACTCTTTGCTGACAAAGTGCTGCGCAGCTTCGGAGTTGGTGACCTTTAAGTTCTTGGCGTCCCACTGGATCTTCTCGCCAGATCGGTAGGCGACTACGCCCAACATCACCGCTTCGGTCAGCGCGCCCGAATAATCAAAGTTACAGGTCGTGGGGCTGCCGGTGCGAATCGCCGCGAGCCACTCTTCGTGATGGCCGATTGAATCGGGAATCGACGGTTCGGGACGGGTGTAGTCGACGAACTTGTCGGCCGGCAACAAGACGTGACGACCGTAATCCGACAGGATCATGCCGTCGCGACCGACGAACAATTGGCCGCCTCGCCAATCATACGGTTTGCCTTGCGGGTCTTTTAAAGTCGACAACAGTTCGGGACGTTTGCCGCCGTCATACCAAGTCAGCTTCACCGGCGGCAGTTCGCCTCGCTGGGGATATTGATAATCGACGATGCACCACGACGGCGGTGAAACCGGATCTACTTCGGGACCGCGGGCTTGGATCGTCGTGGGGGCGCGCAGGTCGAGCGCCCAGTGAACCAAGTCCATGAAATGGCAACCGAAATCGCCCAATCCGCCAGTGCCATAATCCCAAAAACGTCGCCAATTGAACGGGTGGACGCCTTCGGAATAAGGCCGCTGCATCGCTGGGCCTAACCACAAGTCCCAATCAAGACTCGCTGGTGCCTTGGTGTTGGTCGTGTACTTGCCGCCGGAATAGTCGGCTGATGCCCATGCGTGGGCTTCGGTCACGGGGCCAATCGCACCGGCACGAATCAGTTCAACAACTCGGCGATAGTTCGCACCGGCGTGAATCTGAGTCCCCATTTGTGTAACCAAGTTGTTGGCCTTGGCCAGGTCTGATAACACGCGAGTTTCATAGACCGTGTGGGCGAGCGGTTTCTCACAATAAACCGGCTTCTTCATCCGCAGCGCCATCGCTGCGGCCGGTGCGTGAGTGTGGTCAGGCGTGCCGACGATCACCCCATCGATCTTATCACCTTCTTTTTCCAGCATCACGCGGAAGTCGGCATAAAGTCGAGCTCCCTTATAATCCGCAG
>DNWZ01000643.1 GCA_003506095.1 Planctomycetaceae bacterium
GTTGCTTGCCGGTTTGTTAGTCGCAGGGGGGCACTTTGCCAAGGCGGAAACGCCGGTAGCGATGGTCCCCTTGCCGTTGACGCCGCTGGAAAGCGGGCCCACTGGTGTACGCAGCAATCCGTTTTGCCAGCCGGTTGTCGTCGAAGCCGCGAACATCAAATCTCGATACTCGCCCGAACCGGTTGAAGTGGCTCGGCTGCAGGTTTTTGGTGGAGCGGATGCGGGCAACTGGCGTCAGCCCGGCGTCTACACCGAAGGCGGAGTCGTTCGGACATCTGGGNNGTGCCGGTGCCGACGAAGGGCTTCGGTCTTATTTGCAAAGCCCGATGGTCGAAGCGGGCGGTGGAGTTCGCGCCAATCCGCTTGCGACGCAGTTCAAAGCCACCGACACCGACCCGCCGGAGCCCAAAGTTGATTACCAAGGCGTGCGGGCGTTGAAGCGTGCGGCGGATAAACCGTCAGGTGTCTCGTTTTCGTTTTCCGACGACGATTCTAGCGACGGACCTTCGAACGCCTCCACTGTTAGCGAGCCGATCGAGCTGAGCTTTAGCGACGATTCAGCGATGCCGGTTGATGAAGTCAGCAACGCCAATTCAGACAGTGATTCGAGCGTTGTCACGAATCGCCCGGCAACGCGCCCGGCGGCACCATGGTTTGGCACGGGTGTGCAGCGTGCACCTGCCGGATTGCCTGAGCCGATCAATCTGCGGGCGTTGGAACCGGCGCAATTCTCGACCGGCCGCATTCTTCAAGTGCCATTGCCGGAACCTGCGGAGTTAGTTCCGCAAGAACCGGATGCGGAGTTGAAGCCCTTGGGCGAGATGGCGTTGTCGGCGGATAATAGTCGGCTGGTCAATGGAGGCCGACCGCGCGTCGAAGTTGGTCGCCCATCGGTTGCAGTTGATCGCATGGCGACGATGAGCATCATTCCCGGAAAGCCGCGAGTTTTAAGCGTCGACACCGATGCAATTGAAACCGTTGAAGCGACCGTTGAAACCGCTCCGGTTGAGCCAGCGCCCGCAAAACCGGCGAAGACTTGGCAGTCGATTTTGGTCTCGGGCAATCAACCGCCGTCAGGTCAGGTTCCCGGGCCTGCGGCTAGCGATCGTCAAGTGAAAGCTCGCGGGGTGAGCTCTGAGGCTGAATCAACAGGACTGATTCAACCGAAAGTGAAGCCCGCTGAGGAATTGAACGAGAAAATCGTGGCAACTTTCAATCTCAAGCCGACGGAAGTACGGGCTATCAAGATTGATTCGCCGGTCTCGCAGGTTCAAAGTGATAATTTGGCCGTTTGCGCGGTGATCAAAGCCGCATCGGGTCAGATCCAGTTGCTCGGCACGGGAGTTGGATCGACGCGGTTATCGGTCCATACACTCGCGACCGATGGCGTTGAGACGGTGGATCGGTATGAGGTCACTGTGGGAGTAGTTCGTGCTTCGACAGTCGACTCGCCCGATTCGATCGCAATGACTTTGACTCAAACGGTGCAAAATGCTTTCCCCGGTTCGAATGTCCTGGTCAGTGCTGAAGCCGGACGGTTGGTCGTCACGGGCAGTTGCCCTGATGAAGACGTTGCTCGGCGGATGTTACGAATGATCCGATCAGCATGTGCGGCGCCCGTCGTTGACCGGGTGAAGGTGCGATAGCGGTCCGAAGCAGAAGTTTTTTTGACAATTTTTCTTTCCACAACATTCAAACTGATTCACGCCGGTCGCGGTCGAAGCCGTCGGTTTTCGAAGCGAGTGACATTCAAAGGCACGAGGTTCCCAGATGGTGAATAACACAGTTTTCCGACGAGCATGTAAACGCTCCCTGCTTGCGGTCCTCGCTTCGGTCGCGAGCATGAGCATCAACTCATCGGACGTCTTCGCTCAGGGCGCCGCTCCTGCGATTCCGATCGGCGGGCCCGTTCCTGAGTTCAGTCTCAGCGATATTCCGCTGGCTGAGGGCGAGCGAATTGTCACTTCTGATACTGGCCCCGGTGGCGCCGTGATTCAATTTGACGGCTCGGCCTACAAGACCGTCGATCCGTCAGCGGTGCCGACTGCCGCGTCCGGCATGTCGCACCAATCGCCGATGATGTCGAGCGGTTTTGCAAGCGGATCGTGTGCAACCGGGAATTGTGGATCGAGTTCGTGTCGATCTGGTTCTTGCGGTACACCGGGCTGCAGGAACAAGTTGAACGGGCCAGGCGTCGATCTTGGTGGCAATCCACGCTTGGGCGGTGGTGGCAATGCCTGCGGACCGACCTGCAATCCTTACACTTATGCTGCGGTTGATGCTCTGTACATGAAGCACAACGACTTGAATAGTTTCGGTTCACCGGCGCCATTCAATCTTCGTGACTTTGATTATGAGCTTGGCGTTCGTGTAACCATCGGCATGGTACCCGATTGTCATAACGGCTATGAAGTCTCGTTTTTGGGACCGTTCCAATGGGGCAGCTCTAACCAAATGGAATCGCCGCTCAACGATATCGACGCTGCACTGGTCGCTGGGTTGCCGATCGCGGCCGCTGGTCTTTCGACCTTCTTCGACGCCGATTTCGCGGCACAGAACTTGGATGCCGAATTGATGAGCTTTGAGCTCAACCGCACGATGATCGGATGGGATGTGATCAAACTGTTGTACGGGATGCGTTACATTCAGTATGACGAAGACTTCCTTTACACCTCCCGTCGTACATTGGTGGGGCCGCCGGGGGCCCCTGGGATCGGAATTCTCGCATCACGAGCGGAAAACCGGATGATCGGTGGGCAAGTGGGTATCGACATGACCTATCCGATTACCTGTCGGATGTGGAGTGACATGCGAGCGCGTGCCGGTGCGTTTGCAAACTTCGCCGAAAATCGTTTCCAGCTTACGAACAACGACGCTCTGCAAATCTTTAATGAAGCGGACACGACCGAACTGGCCGGGATGATCGAATTTGGCGGTGGACTGCGGTACTACTTAACCAACAACTTCCACATTCGTGGCGGTGGCGAGCTGATGTACGTCACCGAAGTGGCAACTGCCTTAAACCAGTTCGGATCTGTAATGACGCCCGGCACAGGTCGTGCGATCGATGCCAGTGACAGCTTCTTCTTGTACGGTTTCAGCGTCGGTGCAGAGTTGAAGTTCTAAGTCAACAGAATTGACAAGTATTGGCGATTACGGGTTTCCCCGTCGCCTGATCTTGTTCAGCCAGCCTTGCATGGAAGCTCCCGGTCCGCCGGGAGTTTGTCCATTTCGAGACGCAGTTTCGATTTTGTGTTCAACGACTTTCCGATGAGCCACATCGATCTGTCGACCACAATGAGGGCATTCGCAGGGTGCAAACTTTACCTCGCCATGACAGCTTGGGCAGAGGTAACCGATGGTAGGACGTAACGCTGCCTCAAAAAGACCGCCGATCTCGCCAGCGGGAAACCATGCCGAGTTATCTTTCTTGAGTTTGGTGTCCCGAGTGATTTCGCCTCGCCGAACCATTTCCAGCACCTGGCTGGGGGCGAACGGCCCAAGTTCTGCGGCAGCTGATTGCATGAACCACTGCGTCATGATTCATTTCCTACATCGTTTGAATGTGCAAACTGCGACGCTTACGTTCTTTTCTTCGCACGTCATCGATCATCCCCGCCACTCGCTTTACATCCGCAATTCCCGGCATTTTGACCACAGGGTGGCTGCGGTCGCTGCTGGCGATATCGATCGTTCCAATCCCCAGGATCCGCTGCACGGGCCCCTGAAAGAAACTGACGTCGTCGATGTCGATCACCTCGATTCGGTCGGTACGACGAGCTAGCAAGCCTGTTTGGTGAATGAACCGCTGATTGGTCAATTCATAGTGAATCCCAAATCGACGAAACGCGTAAATCATTCCTAAAATCAGCCATGCAACCGCGATGATGATCAGAGAAATCGTGATGCTCGGGACGGCATAAATGACGGCCACGACTAACAAAGCGATGGATGCGATGAGCAACGACACCGCATACCCCAGCATCGCCATTGCGCTGTAGTTGCCTTCCCAAAGCGTCTGTTCGTTGTCACCATCTCCACTGTCAGTTTGGCGTGAGGCAACCGATTGCTGGAAACGGTCGCGAGGTGATAGTTCCTGGAGGCTCGGGCCAGGCGTTGGCGCGGCAGACGCTTGCGGCGATTGGCCGGTGCTCGAGCCGGATGATGCGGTTGGATCTGTCACGGTGATGCTTTCACGAGTTCTTGGCTGTTCGAAACACCCTGCGATCGTTCAATATACCGACAGGTTGACTGCGAGTCACGATTGGCGTCAACCTAGGTTCAATCCGCTGCTGCCGCCAGCCTTGCTGGCACGAAACGTACGCCACATAGGCGATTTTTTCCTCCGTTTTTTATCCCCCCATGCGTTGCCCCTTCTGTCACGCCGATAACGATCGCGTCGTCGACACCCGTGCGACGGAAGATGGATACGTCATTCGGCGAAAGCGGGTTTGCGGATCGTGTCAACGAAAGTTCATCACGCTGGAACGTTTGGAAGAGGCATTCATCCGAGTTGTCAAACGCGACCAGACTCGAGAACCGCTGGATCGCGAAAAAATCCGCCGTGGGATTGAGCGAGCGTGCAGCAAACGCCCGGTCAGCAGCCAGGAAATCGAAAACTTGGTTTTGGAGATCGAATCCGAGATCTACTCAAGTTACTTGCTGGAAGTCTCGACCGCGCAAATCGGAGAAATCGTCATGCGACATTTAGCCAAGGCAGATGACGTTGCCTACATCCGCTTTGCGAGCGTTTATCGTGAGTTTGATAACGTCAGCGACTTTATCAACGTGATCGAACCGTTGCGTGGGCGTTTGCCATAGCCCGATGGGTTGTTAAAGCTGCCGTTCTTACTCCGCACCGCTGCGATCGGGTCGATACCCGGTCGTTCTGCGTTCACGCCGCTGTTTTTTGCTTTTCTTTTCCATCACGATCGGCTTCTCAGCGACTGGCTTATCCACAACACCGCTGCGAACAGCCGACTTTGCGTGCTTGGTCTGTTGAACCGCCTTGCCGTTTTTCTTCGTTTGTCCCGTTGAAGTACCCTCGGGTGCCGGTTCGCCCGGGATCGTGTGAACGTATTCACCACGGAAACGGCCATTGGCATCTTTGCGACGTTTTTCAATCGCTTCGCGTGGCGGTTTCGACGGGATCAAGCTGTCACAGCCATCGCCGATCAATTCCATCCGCCCGGCCTGGCGCAGCGCCTCGCGAACTTCGAAATAGTTTTCCGGCTTGAAGAACTGCATCAACGCGCGTTGATACTTGCGTTCCTTGAGCGCCTTGGCGACATACACCGGTTGCTTGGTGAACGGATCGACGCCGGTGTAATACATCGTCGTCGCCA
>DNWZ01000032.1 GCA_003506095.1 Planctomycetaceae bacterium
CACGTTTGAGATTCGGATTCCGCCGTTGAGGGAGCGGATCAGCGATTTGCCGGCCTTGGCCGAATGTTTGCTGCGTCGGCATCGGCCAGACGTTCGCCCTGGCACGCAGCTGATCGACGACGAAGCGCTGTCGATTTTGAAAGCCCACGTTTGGCCCGGAAATGTCCGCGAACTGGCCAATGTGCTTGAACACGCAACGATCCTTTGCGACACGTTGCCAATTCAGGCGGAGCATCTGCCACGCCACTTCGGCAAACGCCAATTGCGCAAAGAGCTGCGGGCGGCGGTGCCGATGAGTCTGCGGGACATGGAAATGATGGCGATCGAGCAAGCGTTGCAGCGTCACGACGGCAACAAACCGGCGGCGGCCGAAGAGCTGGGCGTCAGCCTGAAGACGCTCTACAACAAGCTCAACTCGGCAGAGGATCGCAAGGCCGCAGGCTAAATACCCTGGTAAATGCCGGGCAAAAATGAGCCCTGCGATCTTCTTGATAATCATTCTCATTATACTCTTGCCGCTGCGGCCGATTTCGGACACAATGCGAACCAGTCAGCCCGATGCCGGCATCGGGCCGTTTTCGTCTTGCACGCCGTGCCTGAGTCGTAATGAGCGATCCAAAACTACCGACGCCGGATGAAGAAACGGCTGATAAGCCGGCTGAGACGCGAGTCGTGGAGCCTGCGGGTGAGAGCGCGTCGCTGAGGAACATTCCCAAAATCATCCGCTTCGAAAGCTTGGCGCGATGCGGCGACGAGATTTGGATCGAAAACGAGGGGCAGATCTACCGGCTGAGGAAGACTCGCCAGGGAAAGTTGATTTTGACAAAGTAGGTGACGACTGAGCGGTGCGGCGGGTATCCTGGTTTGCCGTTGAACGAATCCAGCACCTACTTTCACCAGCGTCCTGACCCGATGTCCGCGATCCTTAATCTTGCCACCTATCGTTTTGTATCGTTGAGCGATTTGCCGCATTGGCGTCAGCGGATTTATGAGCGTGCCCAGGCGGAGTCGATGCGTGGCACGGTTCTGTTGAGCACCGAAGGGATCAACATTTTTGTCGCCGGCGAAGCGGCATCGGCGCGGCGTTGGTTTGCGTGGCTGGTTGAACAGACTCCGTTTCAGGGCATGACGGCCAAGGAAAGCTGGTCGGACGAGATTCCGTTCAATCGGATGCTGGTGCGGCTCAAACGCGAGATCATCTCGATGGGCGTTCGCGAAATTGTGCCTCAGAAGCGGACTTCGCCAAAGATATCGCCAGAAGAGTTGCGGCAATGGCTCGATTCGGGCAAGGAATTGACGCTGCTGGACGTAAGGAACGATTACGAAGTCGAAGTCGGGACATTCGAGCGTGCCCAGGCGATTGGCGTCGACCATTTCCGCAAGTTTCCTGCTGCGATTGAGCGGCTGCCGGAATCGCTGAAGGACAAACCGGTGGTGATGTTTTGCACCGGCGGGATTCGCTGTGAAAAAGCGGGGCCGATGATGGAAAAGATCGGGTTTCGCGAAATCTACCAGCTCGACGGCGGTATCCTCGCTTATCTGGAACGAAACGGTTCGGCGCATTATTCCGGCGATTGTTTTGTTTTCGACAAACGCGTGGCGCTCGATGGAAACTTGCAACCGTCGGGGCTAGCACAGTGTTACGTTTGTCAAGCGATTTTGACGCACGAAGACCAGCGTTCGCCCAGGTATCAGCCGGGTGAAAATTGCCCGTATTGCGACCAGGGGCGTGATCGCCAGATGCAAGCGCGGATCGATCGACTGACGCAGCAAGTGCATGAATCAACACGGGTTTTGCCGGGCAGTGTGCCGCATGACAATGTGCGGCCGATCAACGTGCCGCTGCGCTTCGAAGGGCTGACGATGCTTGATTGTTTAGTGGCGATGCACCCGCATTTAGGGCGAGATTACTGGGAGAGCGAGTTTGCCAAGGGTCACATTTTGCAGGGTCGCGCCACAGTCGCTAGCGATCGAATCGCTCGGGTCGGCCAGCGCTATGGCCACCTTTACCCCAACACGGTCGAGCCTGACGTCGATGCGGACATCGGTTTCGTATGGGAAGACGAATCGATTTTGGTGGTCAACAAACCGGCCCCGTTGCCGATGCACCCCAGCGGCCGTTTCAACCGAAACACGTTGCACTCGATTTTGTCGGAGCTTTATTTGCCTAAAACGGTTTTGCGTCCGGTGCATCGGCTTGATGCCAACACGACGGGACTGGTGGTGATTGCCAAGACCAAGGCGATTGCCACGCAGATGCAACGACAGTTCGAAAGCGGCGGTGTCGAGAAAACGTATTTGGCCGATTGCCAGGGCGCAGCAGGGAGCGACGATTTTTATTGTGACGCGGCCATTTCGCGAGCGAAAACGGCCGCGGGAGCCCGCAACATCGACATCCACGGCGATCCGGCGTTGACGGATTTCCGTGTACTCCGGCGACGGATCGACGCAGGCGGTCGGGCTGAAACCATGGTCTTGGCCTGGCCGCGAACGGGCCGAACCAACCAGATCCGGCTGCACCTTTGGACGCTCGGATTATCGATTATTGGCGACCCGGTTTATTTACCAGAACATCGAATGGGCGAATTGCAAACGCTGGCCTTTGGCGCACCGCCGCTGCGATTGCATGCCTGGAAGCTGAAGTTTATTCATCCCGGAAGCGGGGAAATGCTGCAACTGTCCGCTCCGCTGCCGACTTGGGCGAGCGACTTGCAAGCTGACAAAGCGGCGCTGGAGCGGGTCGGGGAGATCGCTGGAGAGGATTCTTAGTGACGTTTCGCCAACTTTTGGTCGATGATTTCGTAGTGAACCCACAGGGTGACTGCGAGGTCTGTCTGGAGGTTTTGGCGAGTCTGCGTCGGTTTAGTGAGAGCGTGGAGGGGTAAGCAATAAAAAAGGATTGTAATTTTCGGGCCGATGAGGGGCAAATCCGTCTTGTCTCGCTCCGCCGGATCGCTAAACTCTGCGTCCCGTCAGAAGAAGCCAGCGTAGCTCAGTTGGTAGAGCAGCGGTTTTGTAAACCGCCGGTCGTGGGTTCGAATCCCTCCGCTGGCTCTTGAATGAGCTGTTAAGTGATTTTTTGTGACGGGAAAACGAGATAACCGGGAGGTTGCCCGAGTGGTTAAAGG
>DNWZ01000036.1 GCA_003506095.1 Planctomycetaceae bacterium
GCGCCGCCGAATCCGTCAAAGTTCGAGCCGAACTGATCAACAACAACCTCGGGTTGGTGGGCCTTGGCCGCGCGATCATCGCGGTCGGTGAACGCGTTGAAGCGATCGAAAAGGAAACTGTCAGCTTCCTAAAGATGTTCAGCGAAAAAATCAAAGGCATTACTGACGAATTTATTCGTGAGAAAGCCCCTCTCAAGATCACTGAGGCAATGCTAAAAAAGTTGGTTGATGAGGAGGCGCTCATCGACCAAATCGCGACGGAAGGAAACCACTCGCAAGCGACGGCTAGGGAGATTTATCGAGAGCGTTTCAATAACGCCACGTCGGCCTTGACCCTGCCGCTCCAGCCATTTTTTGATGCGGCATCCCACTGGTTGGTCAGGCAAGAAAGAGCTAGTTTTGTAATGAAATATGGAGAGCAAGACCCGCGTCAATTAGAAATCCTCGACATCAATAACAGCATCAAGCGAGCGATGGAACGTCAAACAGATTCCGACAGTTGGTCGATAAATGATTTTATAAAGATTGAAATCGCTGATTTTGACACGATTTTTAACGAGAATCTGCAGGCTGATTTTGAGAGCTTTATCTTGTCAGGCAATTCTGAGTTGTTCAGGCGAACTTATTTGACAGGGGACTGGGAAGACGTCCCATTTATCAAGCGCGCGGAGTTGATGCTGCCCTTACGAAACTCAAACAACGTTATCTTCGGCAGTTTCTTTATCGGAGCGAGCGATATTTCTGTTTCCGGCAAGGAGAGCACTAGCGTGGGCGGACGGGTACGCAATATCCCTGCGGGTCCCAGAAGCAGAGAACGTTTGCTCGAAGCCGATGCAAGCGTGGAATTCAAAGAGGGACAAAGCAACACGATCAAGGCAAATTTCTATCTGAAGTATTAGTGTTTTGCAGAGATCGCAACGCCGTGTGCTGTTGGTTCCACGCCCCGGCATTCGGCCATTGCCTGTGTATTCTGACGGTTTAAGTTTTCGTCTACCACGGAAGGTCAGTAAGTATGTCAGATCAGTTGTGGACCTTGCGTGTCGTGTCTCAGAACGCGGCAAAAAAGCATGTCTTGCCGGGTCGCCGGTCGGTTTTGTTGGCGATCGTGTGGGCCGCTTTGCTCGTGCCGTCGTTAACACAAAGTCAGGATCTGCAGGGAATTGAGGGGGGCGTCCCTCGAAAACTTGACAAGTGGCAGTTTCCGCACGGCGAAGCAGGTTTTTTCTTCTTTGCCGCGGGGAAGGATACCGCGGGTGAGCAGGATGATGTCGCGCAGTATGAGATGATCACGCAATGTGTTTTATGGGATGAGGCATTCGAACTGCTTTATCAAATGGATGACCTCCGTCGGCCTCATCTGATATTCGCAAACGGGCATCAACATTCGGTGGTTCACGATGGCGAGAATGAATTTCCGGTCAGTATTCGGTTCGTTATTCATCAGGGCGTTTTCAAATCGCGAGTCTTGACACCGGATCCCCAAGGGGTGCTCGCCAAAAGCGACTTTTCGGTTCGGGCTGGCGATTTTCTACAGATCTGTGATGCGGACCCCAGACTCGAGCATGATCAGCAATCTTCGGTGGTCATTCAGTGTGACCAACGGATGCTTTATGGTGTTTCCCGATCAGCTGTCGCACATGACTTTTTCGGACATCCTATGATGCACTTTGTGGTGCGAGGCGATGACGGTTTGATCCAGTTGATGGGAGGGTTTTGCACCAATTTGAAATCGCCAATGCAAGCGAGTTTTGTCGGATTAGCTTTTCAAATACCCGATGGTTTTTTAGATCGCGTCAGTCGCGGCGGGCTTGCAACTGCTCGCGATTGGGACGAATCGCTACGTCAGATTCGCCAGAAGGTTCTAGCTGATAGGAAGTCCACGCCCAATCTGACCGTTGAAGCGGAGGATGTGATTCGTTTGTCACAAGGTGATTTTGAATCGCAAGCGGAGGCCTTTCGCCGATGCGTTGCGTTGACTCAGAAGTCAAATGACCTCGTCGATCGTCATCTTTGCAGCGGGGACGCAGTCATACTCGATCCGGTCGCAAGAGGTTTTTATCTCGAGCAGTTGGCATGGGATAAAGGGACGAGGACGTCTTTTTTATTGAAGTTCTCCGTTATGCTGCGAGCGTTTCAAGAGCGGGAGATGCTGTTCAGTGTGACTGCGAACGCCGCGAGCCTTGGGTTAGGTGCCAACCCCCTGAGCCTCGGCTCTTTGGAGCTGTTTTTTGATGGGAACGGCCGTCCCGAGATTCGGGCGGCGCTTGCCGCCCACTGGGAGTTACCGACGACTCCTGGTGAGATCGATTCGGTCGCTCAGTTACTGGCTTCAGCGAAGCTTCGACAAACGCGGGGAGACGCCATGGACGTGCTCATTTTGCTCGGGGCGGGGGACCGGATTCCCGAACAACAACTCGCAACTTGGTGCCAGACCAATCTGATCGATGCCTCGACACCGCTGCGACGACGCAAATTGGCCTATCTGATGAAGACGCCGAGCGGACGTCAGTTGTTGCTCCGCAAGTTGGCTGACGGCAGTTTGCCGGATGCGGTCCAAGCACTCGCGAAATCGATCATCGGCACCCACGTCGACGCGACCAAACAGCTGAAACGCTTCGACATGATCGGTGAAGCGGAATTGCAGCGACTCGAAGCGGCGCTGTGAACTCCGAGGCCGCAAAGGATGCCGAGCGTGTCCCCTGCTTAAGACGAAGCAGTACGCCACAGCGGGAAAGGCCCCAAGGAGAGGAGTGGGCGACGTGGAACACGAGCAACCCAAAGGGGATTGAATTTGCGAAAGGATATCCCATGAGCTGGAGCCGTTGCAGGGTGGTTCCTTCGCTCACACTGTTCTGGGTAATCTTTATCTTGTGGGGCTGTGAGGCGACCTCGGCGTTGGCCGAAGACGAGTCGTTAGCGGCCTGGAACGCCAGCGTTCTGGATGCATTTGCGATCCCGGGCGAGGGCCAATCGGTTCATTGGCTTACGATCGT
>DNWZ01000485.1 GCA_003506095.1 Planctomycetaceae bacterium
TCACTTACTTTGTGTTCGATCCGGTTTCAAAACTCTTCGCGCCCTCCAAGTACTGCGCCTACGTGATCCCAATTCATTCGAGTCCGATCGGAACTGCGTCTGCGACTGGTCTAATGACCTTGTCGTCGTATTGCATGCTCGATGAGACCGACCGTCGATTCGATGGCAACCGCGCGCGGCTACACCTAATCAATAATCTCGGAATGAAAGCGATCGAAGCGCACGAGAACCCGCCTATCCTCGCCTCATTCCAGGCATGGCAGGCAAAAAACGAGCAAAGAATCACGCTTCATCCGTCTGGACCGAAATTTATTCGGCCACCTTCGTGGTACTGACGCAGCATCGCGAAGGCGTGGAGATCGCAGTGAAAAAGTGCCACCGCGACAAGCCGCTCTCCTCGGTTGCCACAAGACGGCCCAGATTCCATTACAATTACTCGGCATTGCGATCGGCAACGCCAGCGAATCGCTCTCGCTGAGAAGTCAACTTGATCGTTTTTGTAACCGATTTTGTTTCCTTTTTCATTGTTCTTACGCCCGCATTCTTGTTCGACTAAATGAAAGCTAACGCACTACCGCTTCGCGATGTTCTTTTCTCCGAACTGCAGTTTATTGTTCCGTTTTTCCAGCGATCCTATTCCTGGAGCCGGGACAATTGGGAGCGGATCGTCGACGACATCATATCGGTCACGAACGACGGGAGCGTGAAGAAGCACTTCCTGGGGCCGCTGGTTTGCGCGTCATTGAATGCTGGTCCAGGCGTCCTGCCTCAGTACCAGCTGATCGATGGTCAACAACGCCTGACCACACTCTCGATCTTGCTCGCGGCCGTCCGAGACGAAGCGAAAAAGGTAGGAAACAAACAGCTCGGTGCGCAGATTGAAGTGCAGTATCTGGTTAATCAGTTTCGCGATGGATTGGCGAATTTAAAGCTGGTGCCACGGTCTGGCGACCGTGAGCTCTATACACTGCTTATACGAGGTGAGTTACCGTCGCCCGCACCCGAAACCAGAATTGTCCAAGCTTACGAGTATTTCAGCAAGTTCGTACGCACAGAGTCGCACAATGATCCGCTGTTTTTGAATCGGATCTTTGAAACCGTCGTCAACCATCTGTTCTTGGTTTCGATTACCCTCGATGAGGAAGATCCGTACGAGATTTTCGAAAGTTTAAATTCGACAGGGCTTCCGCTCGAAGAATCGGATTTGATTCGGAATTACATTTTCATGCAAATTCCGTTCGAGGCCCAGGCAGATTTCCAAAGCGATCAGTGGCAGAAGTTTGAAAATCAGTTCGAGCCGGCGGATGGTTATCCCGCGCTTTCGCCAACCGCATTCTATCGCGATTACCTGATGCGAGACGGTAAGTACTCCAAGGCAAGCAGCACCTTTGCGGACTTTCAAAGTCACATGAAGGTACGAGGCCTCAAGCCTAATGAGATGGTAAAGGAGCTAACCCTCTTTGTCGGTTTCGCAAAAGCGATTTCTCGCCAAGGCGCTAGCTCTTCGCCGGTAATCGCTAGTGCGATGCATCAGCTTGCGCTTGTTGACGCAGCCACCGCTAACCCAGCTGTGTTGAAATTATTTTCCAAGCTGCACGAGAATGTAATTAATGAATCTGAATTTATAAAATGCATTAATTCGATCGTAAGCTTTGTTCTACGACGTTCAATTTGTGGGGAAAGCACCCGCGCTTATGGGAAGTGGTTCTGCGAGTTAGCTGGCACTATTGGTGACAAACCATTAGAGCAGGTTCAATCGTACCTTCTGCATCGTCAGTGGCCGGATGACGATGCATTCGCCGAAGGACTGCACACGTTCCCTATCTACCATCGCGAACTCAAAAAGTGCCGTCTGTTGCTCGAAACGCTTGAGAAATCTTATGGGCACAAGGAAACGGTTGTTCTGGACTCTGCGATACAGATCGAGCATGTCATGCCGCAAACACTGCCTTCGGGGCCGGCCGGGAAAGCTTGGCGTGATATGCTCGGGGCTGACTTCAAAAAAGTCCACGAACGCCTTTTGCACACGCTCGGTAATTTGACGTTAACCGCGTACAACCCGAAATTGAGTAATCGGTCGTTTGACGAGAAACGAGAAGAATTGGCAAAGAGCAACCTTTGTCTCAATGCGGACATTGCGATTCTAACTGTCTGGGATCAGCAGACGATCGCAGGACGAGCAGGAAAGCTGATCGCAACAATCGTCAAAGAATTTCCGCGGCCAGACAGCGGAGTTGCGTATGTGCCTCCGCGTAAAAGCGGCGGCAGTGTTAACGTCTTACGCGAACGACAGGCCAAATATTGGCAACGTCTAACGGATCGCCTGGAGGCATGTGGGTTGCCATTGAGGCCATCGAGGTTTACCGACGGAACCAGTTGCAACTTGTTTATTGATATGGCGGACGTGAGCCTTAATGTCAATTACGTCGCTGCGAAGAGCGTCCTGCAAGTACGACTGCAATTTAGTCGCAGTCGCGGTATCCAGATCTTTGAAACGTTAGCGAGTGAACGCTCCATCATTGAATTAGAATGCAAGACTTCATTGATATGGGAGCCCGGCGAGAGGCCCTCCGTTGTTGCAACGCTTAACGATGTTTCGCTTAAAGATGAACTTGATTGGCATGATCAACAAGAGTGGTTGGTTGATGTGTTGAGTCAGTTTCACGTAAACATCATGGATCGATTGAGATCCGTACATGACGCAACTCATGAGGTGCCGGAGCAAAATCACCAGTTGCTGATGTTCTGGCGTGGCTATCAAGCACGACTGTACGAAGCCAAAAGTAGCCTACTCGCCAGTGCTCCGCTTCCACAGCGATGGAACACCGTCGCGATCGGAAAGTCTGGAGTATGGATTGAAAATTTTGCACCCACTAAAGATACCGTGATTGTGGTCTCACTTGTGTTGGGCACTGACGTTGCGCGAGACTTCTTTCCGAAACTACTAGCCCAAAAAGATGAGATCGAAGCGGAAATGGGGCAGCCGCTTGTTTGGCAGAATCCAGAGAACAAGAAACACTGGAAAGTGAAGCTGGCACGAGAGAATTTTGATTTCGCGAACGTGGACCAATGGCATGATTCGCAGGAATGGTTGGTTGCAACGGGTGAACAGTTCAACAAGGTATTCCGTGGACGTATCCAGAGTTTGACTTCGTAGGGTTTTCAAAACATGTCGCTGGGATGCCCGTTCTGTGCTATCGCACCGACTGAATATTTTGCATCGTCGGAGTTTGCAATCGCTTTTTACGATCGCTACCCCATTTCACCAGAGCACACCTTGGTGATTCCTCGGCGGCATGTGGCGTCGATCTTCGAGTTGAGCGTGTCGGAGCTTGGTGATTTGTGGCAGTTGGTGGCAAAGGTGAGAATCCAATTGATTGCGACTACGAATGTTTTCTCGTTTAATATCGGAGTGAACGACGGGATGGCGGCTGGCCAAACGGTGATGCACGCCCATATTCACGTGATTCCGCGGCGCAGTGGTGATGTCATTGACCCTCGCGGTGGGGTAAGATGGGTGATCCCTGAAAAAGCCCGCTATTGGTAGTTTTCCAAGCGCCATGGTTTCACCCGAGTCGCAAATTGCATTTCTTACTAACCTGCAGCGTTTGCTGGCGGAAGGTAGTTTCGTTGCTACCTACAAATACGCGCTGTTGCTCTCGCTCGCAGATATCTCGGTTGAAAAGGGTGATGACATAGGCGGAGAGTTGGAAATTCCAACGACTTGGATCGCCGAAAAGTTTATCGCCTACTACTGGCGCCAAGCGACGCCGTATGTGCCAAAAGTGCCCGCAACTGAGAGCCGGATACTATTGCAGAACACTGGCAGCCAAGCGGCTATCGTTAAACGCATCGCAGAGACTCGGATGGAGACTGGCGATTCGCTGGCGTGCGCGGCCAGCCTTTCTCACGCGTGGAGACCGCTCGTTCAACAAGTGGACCAGACGGTTCGGCAAATGCCGCTGTGGAAATTGCAAACCATTGGATCGGAGACTTTCGATTTTCTGTACCCGAACGTTGGCAACGGACGTTCGATAACACTGCGCCCAGGCATCGCCACGTGCTTTCGGCGATTCTACGGCCTGACAGCTGATCTCGTACGTGGAGCGTGGGTGCGATACGTACGCAGATACAATCACGATCTGTTGGGCACCACCTCGGATTTATCTGAATTTATGTTCGGCAGTGAGCGAGCGTCGCTCGGCGCCGTTCGTGATGCTTTGCTCGATACCAGCGAAGCAAAGTGCTTTTACTGTGACAAAGGTGTGGCGCCTGGTGCGATCCATGTCGACCACTTCATCCCCTGGGCCAAGTACCCAGTCGATCTTGGACATAATTTTGTGCTCGCACACGGTTCGTGCAACACATCCAAGTCAGATCACATCGCTTCCGTTGAGTATCTCGAAAAATGGGTCGAACGCAACTTGAACCTGCGTGACTCATTGCGTGAAGCGTTCGCCATGCGCGGCATCCTCAACGACCTTCCCACATCAGCTCGTGTGGCCCAGTGGGTTTACTCCACAACCGCAGTCGTCGGCGGCAAAACGTGGCGCAACGCCGAGATGATCAAACTGGACGATCGATGGCAACCAACGATTAATCGCCTACTTGAGACTGC
>DNWZ01000448.1 GCA_003506095.1 Planctomycetaceae bacterium
CCCATCCCGGCTGGGGGTAATGCTGCGTAAATTCGGACTGGGCCACCGCAAGTATGGAACCTGATGGGTCGAACGCGATCGCTCGTGAGCTGGTGGTTCCTTGGTCAAAAGCCAAAATAATCGACATGCTCCACCCTCTTTGCCAAAACAACGCCTCGTGCCGGAAGTGACTAGGGGAGGATTCTACACCAAAAGAACAAGGCCATGGCGTGAACCATGGCCTTGCGAAAATTGTTGCCCAATCAAACAAATCGTTAGCATCGAAACCGAAGCTTACGATCAGTCAGCCGGCTTTTCTTCAACAGCGGGAGCTTCGGCTGCGGCCGGTGCTTCGGCCGGTGCAGTTGCCTCTTCGGCTGGTGCAGCTGCCTCTTCGGCTGGTGCGGCTGGCTCTTCGGCTGGTGCGGCTGGCTCTTCGGCTGGAGCAGGAGTTTCCGCAGGAGCGGGAGTTTCGGCTGCGTCCGTTAAGCTCGAATCAGGCGTTTCGCCGGTCGCAGTCACGTTCGAATCACCCATTTCAACCGGAACATCGATCGAAACGTCTGGGCTGTCAGCGGGCTGGCAACCAATGGAAGCGGTCAAAACGCAGGCAGCAGCCAACAAACGGAAAGTCATACGCATGGGTCGTTTCTCTAAATGAGTTGTGAGGAAAGTGCTTCTCGACACTCATCATGATAAAACAGTCTGCACAGGTTTCAATCCTTAATCAGATACGAAAGCATTTTCGATGGTCATCTAAACGAACAAGGGCCTTGCAATCGATAAATCCAACATTGCCGATCGTTTCGACAATGTGAACGCAACCGACAAGAACGTTACAAGGCAGCGAAAATCAAACTTCCACTGCTTACTATTGCTGGAAATCAATCTGCAAACCTGTCGATTCCCAAGAGGTTTGAAGTTCTCGCAGCGCACATTCCAAAAGGCCTTTGTTGTGTTCCGATCAAGCATTTTGACTGCGGCGATCTCGCTGGTCTCCATTGGCTCAACCGAAATCATTGCTCAGCAGCCTGCGATCGACCTTCGCAAACCGAGCGCTTTTGACCAGCCGCTTTTCGGCCAGGAATCGATCGACAGGCCGCAATCTCTGCAGCGAGCAGAAATCGATGCCTACTTGCGGAAAGAACGAGCCGCGATCGAGTATCGTCAACGATTGATGGCGGCCGAAGAGAGAAGCCGTAATAGCATTGCGATGTTGCGACCTAACCGTCCCAGCAACCCTCATATGCACAGCTACTACACACCGCGACGAATCATTTACGTCCCTTACTTCGTCGATTGATCGGCCTGGGTGTCCAACCCTGCCGTCATCGCACGAATTCGCTGTGCGAGCGTTTCGCTGCTGACACGTTCACGCAGCCGGTCGACATAAAGCGGAAACGCTAGCGGAGTCACTTTGGGTGGCTTGGTGAGAATGATCGACCGAGTCTCGATTCGCATCAGCACATCAGTCAAACGCGAAATCTCGAGCTGAAAATCGAGAACCTCTTGATCGCTTTGCAACAGCAAACGGTTGGAAGGGTCGTACTGACGAAAAACATCATAAAACAAATTGCTGCTCGCTTGCAGATGCTTCGACGGCTTACGATCGCCAGGAAGACCTTGGTTAATCAATCCGGCGACTCTCGCGATTTGACGGAATTGCCGTTTAGACATTTCGGTCGCATTCAAACAAGCCAGAATATCACGCACTAAAGACTCACCATCAAACAGTCCTGAAGCGATCGCTTTTTCTAACGGTGCCTCCTGTCGCGAATGCAAGACAATCCCATAATCGTTACAGGCGATCGCGAAAGTAATCGGCAGTATTCGAGAAATCCGATACGAGATCACCGCCGCAAGCCCCTCGTGCGCCAGTCGACCGGCAAACGGATAAACGAACAAGTGATGCCCTTCACGTGTTTTGACACGTTCGATCAATAGCTCATCCCGACGTGGAAGTTCGCTCCAACGTTTCTGCAATTCAAGCAACGGCTTCAATGCACGCATCTCGGCGCCGACATAATGTCCTTCGCTAGCCTCTTGTAACTTCAGCCTTAGCGATTGACTTAATTCGCTCGAAAGCGGCATTCTGCCACCCATCCATCTTGGGACGGTGTCAGGCGTCCCCTTGGCACGGCGAACATAGGCGACGTTGTCACGAATGATCACCAATTCAACGACACGACCTGCGAATAAAAATTTTTCGCCAGGCTTTAACCTCGACAAAAAACTCTCTTCAACGGTTCCCAGATTACCGCCTTTCATATACTTCACCATCATCGCGGCATCGCTGACAATCGTACCGATATTCATCCGGTGCATTCGCGAGATTCGCTTATCGGTCATGACGTATCGCATGGTATCGGTTACCTCCACGCGATGAAACTCAGGGTACGCTTCCAACGTCCCGCCCCCTCGTACGATGAAATCCAGAACCCACCGCCACTCACCATCGCTAAGATTCTCATAACACCTTGCAGTACGAACTTCAGATAACAAATCTTCGGACTGAAATCCTCCGCCCAGCGAAAGCGTTGCGGCGTGTTGGACGAGTACATCCAGCGGTTTATTCAACAAGGCTCTCGATTCAAGATTTCCGCTGGCAATCGCGTCTTGTGCGGCAGCCAATTCGACCAGTTCTAATGAGTGTGTCGGTACGAACACCAATCGGCTCTCGGCACCGGGTTGATGGCCGCTGCGTCCTGCCCGCTGCAGCAGCCTCGCAGAACCTTTCGGGCTGCCGATCTGCACCACCAAATCCACCGCAGTAAAATCGACTCCAAGATCCAAACTGCTGGTACAGACAACCGCTTTTAATGTTCCGCCGCGCAACCCGTTCTCGACCCAAGTGCGCACACTCGTATCGAGCGAGCCATGGTGCAATGCGATTTGTCCTGCCCAATTTGGTCGGTGTTTTAGCAGTTCTTGATACCAGATTTCCGTCTGGCTGCGTGTGTTAGCAAAGATCAATGTGCTGCTGACCGAATCGATTAAGTTCGCAACTTGCGGAACCATTCGCGTGCCAATGTGTCCCGACCACGGAAACCTTTCGATCACTTCAGGCAACAACGATTGAAACACAACCCGTTTGCGTTTGACACCGCTGATGATCGTCGCGGATCGTTGCGAATCCTTATCGGTTTCGATACCACCTACACCTACCAACGATTCTAACGCCTGATGAAGATTGCCGAGCGTCGCGGATAACCCCCATACTCTTAGTTGTGGATTCAATCGGCGTAATCTTGCGAGCACCAGCTCGGTTTGAACCCCGCGTTTGGTTCCCAACAATTCGTGCCACTCGTCGACAATGACCGATTCAAGGCCGCTGAGTTGCTGTTGCAAATGTTCGTGAGTCAACATCAACGAAAGCGACTCGGGCGTGGTGATCAAGGCAGTCGGCAACTGCTTCAATTGTTTCGCCTTGAGACTTTGCTTGCTGTCACCTGTGCGTGATTCCAAACGCCATGGCAGCCCGAGAAAATCGAGCGGTTGTCGCAACGAGTTTTCGGTGTCACCGGCGAGTGCTCGCAGCGGTGTCACCCAAATGACTCGAGGCCCCGGCGGTTTTTTAGCGTCCCACAATCGCTGATCACGATTCTGCATTAACCAAGACAGGATCGGTCCCATCCAAACAGCTAGCGTTTTTCCGGTTCCCGTGGCCGAATGAATCAAACCGCTTTGGCCGGCCTGGTACGCACGCCAAGACTGTTTTTGAAATGCAAACGGCTTCCTTTGGCTGGCTGTAAAGTATCGCTCCACCCTTTGAAGAGGCGACAGCGTGCGGCCCGCGTTTGCGGTTGAATCGTGCTCCAATCCCAAGCCTATCCACTCCCAAAAAACAGCCTACTTCGTGCCCGTTCGCAGCATCGCTCGGATGTCGCTTAGGTGGTCCGCATCCTCGGCCCGCTTGTCACTTCGAATCCGCAAAATTCTCGGGAATCGAACAGCGATCCCACTTTTGTGACGACTGCTTTCCTGGATGCCTTCGAAAGCAATCTCCATCACCAGTTCAGGGTTTACACTTCGGACGGGACCGAATCGCTCACGCGTATTTTGTTTGACAAACGAATCGACCATTCGAATCTCTGCGTCATCCAATCCACTATAAGCTTTTGCCACCGGCACCAATTCGCCTGCGTCCCAAACGGCAAACGTATAATCGGTATAAAGACTCGCCCGTTTTCCATGACCGGCTTGCGCATAAATCAATACCGCATCAATCGTCATCGGGTCAATCTTCCACTTCCACCAAACTCCTCGGGTTCGACCAACCGAATAAGCCGACTGGCGATGCTTTAACATCAAACCTTCGCTGCTCTGTTTGCGGCTTTGGTCGCGAATCGCGGCGAGATCTTCCCAATTCTTACCGGCGTGAAGGTGAGTGATCATAAGCGCCGGATGTCCGACCGCCTCGACCACTCGTTCCAGCTTTTGACGGCGCATCAAAGTGCTCAGTTGGCGAATGTCTTCGCCTTGGTGTTCTAACAAGTCGAAAGCTTGAAACACGACGGGAACTTCGCTTAATAGTTTTTTCCCTACCGTTTTGCGATTGATACGACGTTGCAATTCTGCAAACGGCAACACCGATCCACTTGACGAATAACCTAAGATTTCGCCATCCAAAACCACACCATCGGGCAATCCAATCGCGGCGTCTTCGATCTCCGGCCACCGATCTTCCATCAATTCTTCACCACGGGACCAGATAAACGTTTCGCCGCTGCGACGAATCAATTGCCCGCGGATTCCATCCCATTTCCATTCGATCAAAAAGTCTTCGGGCTCACCCAGCGATTGCGGACCAACGCTGGTATCAATCGGATGCGCTAAACAGAATGGATAAGGCCGACTGATCGCCGCATCCTGATCATCAGGGTGAATGACGCTTAAATAAAAGTCGGCCGAAGGTTTCCAGTCACCCATCAACCGATGCGTGATCACATCTGCAGGAATGCTGGTCGCATTGGCTAATCCGCGAACGACCAAGCCAGCGCTGACACCTACGCGAAACGCTCCGGTAACCAATTTCATCACCACAAAACGTTCGGCACCCGAGCACTGACGCCAAATTTGCTGCATCGCTGCACGCTGCTGCTGAACATCCAGTTTCGCCAGCACAGCGAGTCGATTTTCGATCCAATGGGCCAACGGTTGATCGTCAATCTGGTCACCCGGCGGGACGATCAACGACATCGTTTCGGCCAAGTCGCCGACCGCGCTATAGGATTCTTCGAACAACCACGTGGGCAACCCAGCGGATTCCGCCGCCCACTGTCGCAGCAACGCATTGGGCACCAGTCGTTTCAATCGTCGGCCCGACAAAAAATAGATGGCCCATGCCGCATCCGCTGGCGGTGCCTGGCGAAAGTAATCGGCCAACGCCGCCACCTTTGCGTTGGTCTTGGTCGTTTCGTCCAGCACGGTAAAGAGCGCGGCAAACCGACGCATGACCAGGTCTATCTTTCGAGCCCAAGGTTCAGGATTTAATTCCAAGTCGCAAACGTTGCTTTTGCTGCGTCGATCGTTTGGTCGATATGGTCACAAGTATGAGTGCGGCTGAAGAAAAGTGCCTCGAATTGACTGCATGGCATGTAAACACCGCGCTCGATCAACCCCCAAAAATATCGAGCGAATCGTTCTCGATCGCTCTTGTCGGCTTCGTTCCAATTGCGAACCGGATGGTCGTTGAAGAACAGCGTCATCATGCTGCCGACCCGCTGCATTTGATGAGGGATTCCTGCTTCGGTTGCTGCGGCGGCCAATCCATCGCCCAGCCTTTTGCCCAGTGTTTCCAAATACTCATACGGCGGGTCGGATTCCAGAATCTTTAGCGTTGCATTTCCGGCGGCGACCGCAACAGGATTTCCACTCAATGTACCAGCCTGAAAGATCTTTCCGGCAGGCAAGACGTGTCGCATGATCTCTTCACGTCCGCCATAAGCGCCCAGCGGCATGCCACCACCGACGATTTTGCCGAGCGTCGTCATGTCAGGCACAATTCCATACAATTCTTGCGCACCGCCCATCGCCAAGCGGAATCCCGTCATCACCTCATCAAAGATCAGGATCGAACCGTCGCGGCGAGTCAACTCACGCAATTCTCTTAAGAAGTCGGCTGACGGAATCACGCAACCCATATTGCCGACAACGGGTTCCAAAATTACCGCCGCAATTTTTCCGGGGTACTGTTCAAACGCAGTGACGAGTGCAGGAATGTCGTTGTAAGGCAGAACCAATGTGTCGCCACCCGCACCAGCCGTCACGCCGGGCGAATCAGGAACGCCTAACGTCGCGGCAGCGCTGCCAGCGGCGACCAACAGTGCATCGACGTGGCCGTGGTAGCATCCTGAAAACTTCACCACTTTGTCACGCCCGGTAACGCCCCGCGCAACCCTCAAAGCGCTCATCGTCGCTTCAGTACCGCTGTTGACCAAACGCACTCGTTCAACGCTCGGGACGGCGCGGATGATCCGTTCGGCAAGTTCGCTTTCACCTTCGGTCGGTGCGCCATAGCTGGTACCGCGCGACGCCGCTCGTGTGATCGCTTCGATCACTTCGGGGCGAGCATGTCCCAAAATCATCGGCCCCCATGACCCGATGTAATCGAGGTAGCGACGACCATCGATATCATGCAACCACGGCCCTTCGGCCCGGTCGATGAACAACGGCGATCCGCCGACACCGCCGAAGGCGCGAGCGGGACTGTTCACGCCACCGGGTATCAATTGCTGTGCCCGATGAAATGCGGCCGCACTGTTTGGGCCAACGGCGTGTTTGATTTTATCGGGCGTGACGATCGGCATTGTTGCTTCGCTGGTGGTCATGTGACGGTTGAATCGATCGCTGCGAAAATGACCGCAGCATTCAACAAAGGCTAACGAAGTCGCCGCGCTGATCAACCCATCAGGCTAAATTGCTCCGCAGTTGCCCACGTTTAAACCGTTTCCCCCCCCAATTCGATCACTCAGAAATCTTCTTGCCTAAATACCTCATTTGGGCAGGTCGTCCGGCACCTTGCGGCTATGCTCGGGCAATCGCATGATTTCACGCAAATTGGTCGTGGTGTTTTGAGTCATGCCACCGGTCGCCAAAAAGAAGCGATCACCAGTAACGCCCGCGTCAATATTTGTTGCCGGATTCGCATCTGCGGTGAACCGCGCAGAATCGACACTCATCCAATTTCCATCGATACCCTTGATCCACCCCCCACCAAATATCGCCTTCCGCTGATGAGTAGTACTGATCCGGTTGCGACGAAAGTCTTCCACAAACGAATAGTAACCACGAAGCAGGGCCCCCTTGGGGGTCAGGGTCGAGAAAGTCACCAAATGCTTCCAAGCGTTATCCTCCGGGACGAAAAAGTATCCGCTATAAGCCGTTCGGTCTTCGCCGTCTTGGGCTGCCTTGACAAGGAATCGATAGGTTTGCCCCTGCTCCCACGAATAATCAAAAAACGACTGGCCACCGGTACCTTCATTTCCGAATCGCTTCACACGCACTGCGTCGTCTTTATGCAGCATCTTGACCCGCTTTTCATCGGGAACTGTCGCCGGATCATCACCCGCCGTCGGGTCCCAGACCGAAAAAATAACCAGTTTTTTTCCGTCACCCAACTCTTGAATCCCGAAGTAACCTTTGCTCCAACCGCAAACCATAAAGTAGGTCCCTTGGGCAGACGCCTCTACCGCGATCTCATTGTAAAACGCAGTACCTGTGCTGGCAGGAAATCCTAAATGCACGGAACGGCAAGCGATGTCTTTCAGCCTTTCATCCGCATGCACCCAACCGGCATGGATCGATAAAACGAAAACGGAGAGGATGATACGTCGAAACATAGTGATCAGCTTTCGAAATGGGTGATCGTCGCAATTACCGGGATAGAATAATCGGATTTATGATAATCGCTGATCTACCCGAGATGCGACCAACCAAACGCAGCAACGAGTTGGCTGGTTGCAAACGGCTAGGGGATTTCGCGGGTCGCCACAGCTAATCGTCGCTCGCAACGCCATCTGGCGAAGGGAAACGGTCCGAATAGACCAGTTTCTCCCACCACTTTGCCGGCCTCAAACGTGGGTCCGATTGATCGATTCGATGAAGCTTTCCCTGACGCGTGCGCACTTCGACCGAGCCATCATCAAACACCTGCTGCACGATCCAATACTTGTCGACCACGTAATGGTACGCTTCTCCCTTGGGAGAAGCGAAAACGGCCTTCGCCCTCGGGCCCGGCGACACACTCGATTTTTGCTTGCGATACACCACGCGATCACCCGGTTGCAACCTTGCCACAACACCCCCGTCCATTTCTAAAATCAACCACGGAAAAATCGTATGCGAAAGCCAGTGGCACCCACTGTAACGGTTGCTCGTTGAAAACCTGCGGATCGCGGTTACAATCCGCAACTCGTTGCCCGGGTTTCATCCGCCCTACCGCACTTCTTAACACAATCTTAACATTCAGCGTCTCGCCCGGTAGGTGACTCCTTGGAAATCTCGGCCCTCGTTACACTTCTAAGTGGCCTTATCGGTGGACTTGGCCTGTTCCTGCTGGGCATGAAAAGCATGTCGGACGGGATGCAGGCTGTTGCAGGGCCGAGCCTCCGGCGATGGATCGCTGTGGTCACGAAGAATCGCCTGCTTTCGCTGCTCGTTGGCATTGGCGTCACCTGCGTCGTTCAGTCAAGTTCGATCACAACGGTGATGACGGTCGGTTTTGTGAACAGCGGTCTGATGACGCTGCAGCAAGCGATTGGTGTCATCATGGGTGCCAATATTGGCACCACCATCACAGGTTGGATATTGGTACTGAACATCGGAAAATATGGCCTGCCGATCATTGGCATTGCCGCTTTCGTCCATCTTTTCTCCAAATCCGACAGTTGGCGATTCTGGGGTATGTCGGTGATGGGGGTGGGAATGGTGTTTTTCGGCTTAGAGTTAATGAAAGACGCCTGTTCGATCATTAAATCGACTCCGTCATTCGAAGCATGGTTCCATCAATTCCAAGCCGATAGCTACTTCGGTGTTCTCAAATGCGCCATGGTAGGTTGCTTGTTGACGGTATTGGTTCAATCATCTTCAGCGACTTTAGGGATTACCATATCATTGGCATACCAAGGTGTAATCAGTTATGAAACCGCTGCGGCTTTAGTACTTGGTGAAAATGTAGGCACGACGATTACCGCATTCCTGGCATCGCTGGGAGCCACTTCGACTGCTCGCCGAGCCGCCTACTTTCATATCATTTTCAATCTCTTGGGCGTATTTTGGATTACTTTGGTTTTCCATTGGTACATTCTGATCATTCAGTGGATTGTTGGAGGCGGCGTTAACGAACCGACGGTCGTTGATGGCTCAACGACATTCCCAAAAACAACGGCAGCGATTGCCGCGACCCACAGCCTTTTTAATGTCGCCAATACGCTGTTTTTTCTTCCATTTGTCCCTGGCTTTGTCGTACTGCTCAATCGCTTGGTCACGACAAAAGACCTCAAGGAACGTGCCCAATTAACCGATTTGGACATTCGCATGCTGGAAACCCCTGCACTGGCCATCCAGCAATCTCGTAACGAGATTGAAAAGATGGGCGAGGGGTGCGAAAAGATGTTGAATTGGTTAAGCGAATTGCGTGACCAGGACGATCCAGACAAAGCGATGGGCGACAGCCTAAAAGAGCGAGAGCAGATCTTCGATTCGGTCCAGGATGAAGTCGCTGCGTTTGTTACCAATCTCTTGTCAAACAGCTTGCCACACTCGGTTGCTGACGAAGCGAGAAGACAACTGAGTTTGGCCGATGAGTATGAATCTGTCAGCGATTACCTGGTCAGCCTCGACAAGTTTGATCGCAAGCTTCGCCGTGACGGAATGCGTTTCACCCTGGCGCAACGTGATGAACTGCGGCACCTGAATCAACGCACGATGGAATACGTAAAGGCGATCAATGGAGGGTTGCTGAAGAACAATCGCCATATTGTTCGTGACACCGATGCGACATCTAAACGGATACGAAGCGAGATTAAACAGCTCCGACGCAAACACCTCGAAGACCTATCCGGTGGCGACATTCCACCGCAAGTCAGCGTCGCTTTCTTGGCCGCACTGAACGCTTACGCCCGCGTTCGAGATCACCTGGAAACGATTGCGGAAACGATCGCCAGCGAGACTTAGAACCTATCCGAAAATCATGGCCCGCTCTGGCATCAACTGCGGTTCACTTCAGGTTTCGGATAGACGCTAAGCATCATCGGCGCGACACTCGGGATTGACGGAACATTAGAATGGTTCGAAACCCGTTTCCCATTAACTGAATAACCAAAGTGTCGATCCCAGAACTCCGCAAAACCTTCCAATGCGACCATCCGGTCGCGATCGTAACAGGCAGTGGATCGCGTCGCGTCGGCCGCGCTATTGCGATGCACTTAGCATCGCTGGGGTGTAAGATCGCCCTGCACGCGAATACCAGCAAGTCCGAATTGCAGGCCGCGGCAAATGAATTGCGTGCAAGCGGTCGTGAAGTGCTTGCGACCTTAGGCGACCTGCGAGATCCCGACGCTGTTTCAGCGATTATCAACCAGGTACTATCGGCGTTCGGACGGATCGACATCTTGGTGAACTCTGCCGCGATTTGGTCGCCGACACGCTTAGAAGATGTCACCGCTGACGAGCTTCGCAATTACTTTGACGTCAACGCGGTCGGGGCATTCATCGCCGCTCGTGCCGCAGGTTTGCAAATGGTTTCGCAACCGGCGGGCGGGTGCATCATCAATCTTGGCGATTGGGCTACGGTTCGCCCCTATCTGGACCACGCCGCGTATTTCCCAAGCAAGGGGGCGATCGAGACGATGACGCGTTCATTGGCGGTTGAACTCGGATCTCGCAACCCGCGGGTTCGCGTCAATTGCATTCAACCAGGTCCGGTACTGCTGGCCGCGGATGTCGATGGCGAAAAACGCGCCAAAATCGCCGATAGCGTGCTGCTAAAGAAAGTCGGCAGCGCACAACAGATCGCTCACGCGGTGCAGTTCCTCTGCGAAAACGACTTTGTTACCGGAGTCACGCTGCCTGTCGATGGCGGTCGCAGTATCTTTGCCAACGACGGAATGCAGGCCGGGCTCAATACGGGCTGATTCAAGACCTGCCCGACTTTGGGGCATCGCTGTGATCTCGCATCAGTCGATCAAGCACACCGTTTACAAACCGTGGACTGTTGCGATCGCCATAACGCTTGGCTAGGACCACCGCTTCGTTGACCGCGACTCGCCCAGGCGTATCACTGTAGACAATCTCATACCCACCTAATCGCAAAACATTGCGATCGGTTACCGCCATTCGCGACAGCGACCAATGCGTTGCCAGCTTTGAAATCTCCGAATCAATCTGGGCGCGATGTGCGAGTGTGCCACGCAGTAAAACGTCTGCAAACTCGGTCAAGCCTTTGCGGCCTTGCATTCGCGAACGAATGAATGCATGTGCGGATTCCGCATCGCGATGCGGATTGAGGTCGGCCTCATACAGCAATTGAAGAACAATCTCGCGGGCGCGACGTCGGGTGGCCATAAAGGAATCAAGGCATGTGCATATGATCACGGACGTCAAAGGCCGTGAGGAACAGTTAATGCCGAATTAACGTCGATTCGGGGCCTTTACGCAAGCCGGGGCCCCCCCAGCCGATCGCTCCACCATAGGTTTAAAATAATCGATGCGTTGCGATTCAAAACCGGCGAAGGCTGATCAACGCTGGCGAATCCGCGTCGCAAAAGCGTCCGATGCAACCTGCCTTGGGTGCGGGTCGACCACGCCGCCGGGCAGAGTCGTCAATACGACACAGATCGCTTGCGACTTCGGGTCGGCCCAAGCGAGCGTCCCGGTTGAACCGGTGTGCCCAAAAACTTCTTGGGAACAGTGCCGACTGGAATTGCTCCGCCCGAGCCCGAATCCCAATCCCCGCGAAGTGACGGCGGGTGAAAACTGGCGGGTCACCATTTCTCCAGCCGTTGCTGGCTTGAGAACCTTGCCGCTGAGCTGCAAAAAATCAGCTAAAAACTTCACCACATCGCCTGCCGAACCGTGTGCGCCGCCCCAAGGAGCCCCCAGTTCGCGCCAGTAGAGGCTGTTCCAGTCCCAGGCAGACGAATCCGCATCACCGGCGCCTGCTTCGGCGGCGGCATGTTCGGTCTGGCAACGCACCAGCGACGCGATCGGACGGCCGCCGGTACCAAGGCTGGCGGTTTGCATTCCCAGCGGAGCGAAAACGCGTTCCTGAATCAAGCGTTTCATTGGCATGCCGCTGACGCGAACGGCGATCTCCGATGCCAACAAGATTCCCATACTCGAATAAAGAAACTTGCTGCCTGGCAAAAACGCCAGCGGCACCCGCATCGCACCTTCGACGAACTCGTCCAAACTAGCATGACTGCTTCGCAACTGACGGTTTTCTGGCAACTGATCGGGCAGTCCCGAACAGTGGCTCAGTAGGTGCCGGATCGTCACTTGATTTCGATTGTCGCCGCTAAACTCTGGGATAAACGCGTCAACCCGATCATCCAGACGCAGGTCGCCGGAATCGCACAGCGCCATCACGGATGTCGCCACCATCGGCTTTGTGATCGACGCCAACAGAAAAACGGAATCGGCGGATACCGCTTCGCCAAATGGCCACACGGCCTGTGCATCACGATGTTGAACCATCATCACCGCCGCTTTCATCTGGCCGCTCTGCACCGACTGCTGGATCGCCGCAGCCACGCCATCAAAGCCACTCGCTTCAGCCCGATTTAACATCAACCTTCCCCCTACGCAGCTCAGTCCCGCAGCGGTACAGCTCAAGCGAACCACGTCGCGTCGCGAAAAAAAACCTCTGTTGTTCATGCTTCGGCATTCCTCGTGATTAGAGAACAGCCCGCCAGTGAATCTCGGCGAGAACGGATTCTAGGATTTATTGGCCGCAAGTTCTGCCACCGTTGCCGAACTTCGCCACTTCTGACATACTCTCGAGCCGTCGACAAAGTGAGCAAAGTATCATTTTGGAGTCGAGAATAGAAACATCGGGGTGTGGCGCAGCCTGGATAGCGCGTTTGACTGGGGGTCAAAAGGTCGCAGGTTCGAATCCTGTCACCCCGATTTTGCCAATTGTGGCAATTTCTTTATAGCCGAAACAAGGTTGATGGTTACCTGCCGATGGTCGGCAGTGCGGCGTTTTTCCACTTAACAAAACGGTATATACCGTTTTGCGCCTGGAGGATCGTCAGCCATGCCACGTTTAGTTAAATCACTCCCGAAGTACCGCAAGCACCGTGCATCTGGTAAAGCAGTTGTCACCCTGCACGGAATCGACCACTATCTTGGGCCATACAATTCCCAAGCCAGCAAGCAACTCTACGACCGTCTGATCGCCGAATTCTGCTCGGGAATGCGAACGCCGCATCGCGAGGAATCGCTTACGGTCCTCGAAGTCATTCATCGTTACTGGCAGTTTTGCAAAGTCTACTACGTCAAAGACGGCAAGGCGACCAGCGAGCAGGGCGCCATTCGCTGGGTGGCCAAATCGCTGAAACAGCTTTACGGATCGCTTCCGGCAACTGAGTTCGGACCTCTTGCGCTCAAAGCACTTCGCAACGTTTGGATAGCAAACGGCCTGTCGCGCAGCACCATCAATCAGAACGTCGGACGCATCGTTCGAATGTTTCGGTGGGCGACGGCCGAAGAACTACTACCGCCCGCTGTACATCAGGCACTTGCCGCACTGCCTGGGCTTCGTCAAGGACGAACCGAAGCGAAAGAACCCAAGCCAGTGCCTCCGGTGGCGATCCACACTGTCGAAGCCACGTTGCCGTATTTGCGTCCGATCGTTGCCGACATGGTCCGCTTTCAACTGCTGACAGGGGCGAGACCGGGCGAAGTATGTAGTCTTCGACCAGTCGACATCGACCGCTCCCGTGATGTGTGGGAGTATCATGTTGAAAGCCACAAAACACAGCACCACGGGCGCCGCCGCGTCGTTTATATCGGTCCCGAAGCCCAGGTATTGCTTCAAAAGTACCTAGCAAAAGCACCGGAAGCATACTGCTTTTCGCCTGTGGAAGCTGTGGTTACGTTGAGGGCTGAGCGCCATGCCAAGCGAAAGACCCGCATGAGCTGCGGAAATCGTCCCGGTAAGCGATCGAAACCGAAGGATCGTGCAATCCGTGAAAATCCGCGCCACGCGGGCCTGCAGTACACGCCTGACAGTTACCGCCGGGCGATTCACCGAGCTTGTGATTTGGCGTTTGCTCCGCCGCCAGAAATTGTCGAGGCGACGAAAAAGAAGTGGCAATCCGACAACCGATGGTCGCCGAATCAACTCAGGCACACGGCTGCCACCGACATTCGTAAACGATTCGGACTCGAAGCCGCGCAGGTAACTCTTGGGCACGCCGCAGCGGATGTAACTCAAGTTTATGCTGAGCGGGATGCCGACAAGGCACGTGAGGTTGCACGCCAACGAGGCTAGCTGCGTTGGCTGCAACAGCGAAGTCGTCCAAACGGAATCGAGCCCGACCCATCTTCAAAAGATGACGCTCCTGCTTTCAAGCGGCCATTCAGCCGCTTCGTCACCGCGATGCCTGCCACGCCAACAGCGGGCCGTTGAAATTTTGTACGCTGTTTACGCATCCCCCGTACGCCTCAGTCGCCCCTCGTTTCGGCCGCCAGACGGAACAAACGACAAAAGCAAGATTAACTAGCCCGAACACCCTTGGGTTCACCATTTACCATGTCGCGCCAACAACTTGAACTGCTTGTCAACGATGATTCATTGCGGGTGCCGTTCGGGATCGTCGAGCTGCAAGCTGCCGAGGGTCAACTGGCGAACCTGAATGTCCAACGCCAACCATCAGTCCCCGCCGTCCCCGAAGACATTCGCAAGCTGTCGGAAAATGCTTGGCAAATCATTTTACCCAACGAGTGGTTCCGCCTCGTCTTTTACTACGTCAGCCTCATTGCCTACGAACCGATTGCAAACGTAAACGCAATATCAACACCGGAAGCGTGGCAATCGACCCTGGACGCGGCTCGCAGCGCCTCGCCTAACCGGCCAGTGGCCAACACTTTGGTCTTCGATGGCCTGCCAGCCGCAGAGAATTGTTTTCCGCGTATTGTCTCACAGGCGGCGTTCCATGCGATTCATCGCATAATGACGTGGACGGAATTCCAATGGACTGTGCAGCCTTATAATCGCCTGAAGCCGGCGCAGACGCCAACACCGGACGCACAGGAGTCGACCCGGACTAAAATTTTGGTCGTATTCTCTTCCGACCCGACAAGATCCCGGGAACAGATCGAAAATATCAAAACGCAGTTGTCGTTCGTCCCCGAGTTTTTTGACGAACTCCGACCGATTAATCAGGAAATGGTGCCCGACGTTAGCTACTTGCAAGTCGACAACTCAAGCGGCAAACCGATATGCCGAACTCGGTCGCTCTTGCCCGATCAAAGCCAAGTACTGTCCGAGGCCCTGGTGCATGTTGATACATCGATACCTTGGGATGCGATGGTCTATGGCGATAGCCTCGCGGATTCCATTCTGCATGCGTACGACCTGCACAATGCCTTGCCTGCTAAACGAATCTGGCCTGCGAATTGCCCCGAATTTCCGCACAACTGGGCACGTCGGGAATTAAGCGATGACATCCCACGGTATCCCGGGGAACCCGATGTAAACATTGCTGTGTACCCCAAAGGCCCTGAAAGGCTTCTGCTGGATCGTTGGCTATTCTGGAGCTGGCAGAGCGGGCGATGGACCTGGGCGGAGATCTATGAAGATGAACGTAGGAAGGCCAGCTTGGCAAGAGACAAAAGAGACGCAAGCGGTAATCCAGACCGTGCGAGAACCGCCAGGAAGCGGGCGAGTGACTATGCGGAATGGATCAAATGCAGCCTACGATCTGGAAGATGAACGTCACAGCCGAGGCAAAATCAATATGACGCAGGGAGCAGATATGGATTCGGCTCGAATCGATCGTCGACACTTCAACGGCGACTTGAAACGCGATGTGATCGGCCTTTGATGCAACCCTACATCAAGGGTAATTACCTGCGGTGTGCGATTTGCCATGCAACCTAAGGCCAGACCATCGTTCATGATGGCCAAGGTGTCTAAGTGTCCCGGCGGAAAACTTTTGGGTCATTTTCATTTAAAAAACCCGTTTTTCACGTGGTTTTAGGCCAAAAGAAAATACGCCGATGAATATTTTTTTTGAGGTTGCATTTGTTTTTGAGGTTGACAAGTAGCACGAGTCAATCAAACGCGATAACAACGTTGTTTTCTCGGATCTTGATATTCTGTTTCTCGCTTAAATCAAAACGCCGATCGAATATCAGCCGATCGGCGTTTCCGCGAAAGTCAAAGAATCCACGCGTCGCTGCACGACTCTGCAGCGGCTAGCGAGACCCTGCACTTAGCAGCGAGTCCGCGTTTCTTGCATGGAATTCCGATATGAAACTGAAGGCCCAAAACTCCCCAGACCTCCTCGTCCGGCTGTCGGCGACGCCGCCAATCATTGAACGCATCACGGGCGAGAGGCCCCACAAATCAGCGATCTACCGCTGGGCACAGCGCGGCCTACGTGGTGTCCGACTGCGTACAGCTTTCGCGGGCGGCCACCGTCGTACATCTGAAACCTGGATTCGCGAATTTTTCGACGCGGTGACGGTTGCCGCTGACGGCGGCGGTGACGACCTAGTCGCAGTCGCGACGCCAACTCGGCCCGCTCGCCGTGATCGGGATGCGGAGATCGCACGAGCTGACGCCGAGCTGCGCAAGGACGGTATCTGACGCATCGCAGGTGACGCAGCATTCATTGCCGTGCGGCGTCACCCGAATACACACCCGACCGCGCGTGTATGCAGTGGTCGGGGAGACTCTAACGGTCGAACGCCAGTATTCGACCGATTCTTTCACCTACATTCTCTCGATCAATGGTGCTAATCATGCCTCGACCAACTAGCAATCCTTCACCGACGACTCGAAACAAACCAGCTAAGCAAAGTCTGCCGCCAGAACAATCCAGACCCAGTGTCATTGGTAATGCCCCGGTTATCGCGCCCCCTCAGACTACGCCTGAGTCCGATATCAAGCCAGCGCCAAATCCGCCTCAATACGACGTGCCCGACATGGCCGATGTGCTGGCCGCGTTTCCACAAATCAAAAGTATCCGGCGTGAGTGTAATGTCCCGCCGATGATAAATAAGGACGACTTCAATCAGATGATTATGTCCGTAAAAAAGATTGGGCTGCGCGATCCAATATGGGTTAACGAAGACGGCGAACTGCTGGACGGACGCGCAAAGCTTGCGGTTGCCTTCTTGCTTCAGATCGATCCGAAGATCCAAAAGACCGATGAAGATCCGATCGACATAGCATGGATAAATCTAGCCAGAAGTCATTTCTCAAAGGGCCAGAAGGCCGTGGTGGCTAGCGAACTACTCGCGATGGAACGAGAAGCCGCTACCAAACGAAGGCACGCGAATCTGAAAAACGGCAATGAAATCCCCGAGTGCGACAATTGTCGCACTCGGGAAACTGCCACTGGTCGCGCATCGGATATCGCGGGCGGGAGAGTCGGGGTAAGTGGTAAAAGCGTCGAACGCGCTGCCAAACTCAGTCCGGATTCGAAAGACAAAGTCAGGACCGGCGAGCTCTCGTTGAACGCCGCTGTGAAAAAAGAACTCCAAGCCGCGTCCGCAACATCACACGATACGGTTACGGGTGCCGAGGAATCGCAAACTCACGAATCCGCGATAACAACGCTCTACGAGAGCGACGGAGTGCACGTTTACGGGTGCAGCAAAACTCCAGTGCACGTATTCGTCTACCGTCTCGCTTTAGACGATTGGCGAGTAGTCCGAACTGACAGCGCTAAGTCGTCTAGGCGAAAGTCGAAACAGAAGGCCTATATGACGGCTGTTTCCATCCTTTTGAAATTGGTTAGTCCCGATAGTGACTAGCCATCAGCTACGAAGCAATTTCGTGGACAGCAATCAATGTGCCCCGACGCGATGACGTTGGGGCAAACGCTGCTTGTCTAACACCACAGGTCGTCTGCGGTAAACACGTGGTGAATGCCATACGACCGGTTCCATTAACTGCGTCTAAACTTGGCCGTGAAATCACAGACATTGATTCACAGCCATCAGTGGTTGCTTCAAACTCCGTGCCACGATTGCGATTCGGCACAACTGCGTAAATGGGTGCAATTCGCATGTTCTTCCCCGCCACTACTTATTCACCAGTTACATAACCCTATTCGTCGACTCAAACACCAATCCCACGCTAACGCGTGATCAACCAAAACCAAACTCATGGGCGAACTACTGCGTCGTCGTCACGGTACTGTGCCGACTGAACACGGCGTTCGAATTGCTGACAAGATTGTCGACTTCGACCGCTACCCTGACATCCTCGATAAGTATCGCCAAACCGTTATGGCTTNNCTCGGGTATCAGTTCGATCGACCATCGATGACGAACTGCTCCGCAGAGCCGCTATGGCGATGTACTGCGGGCGAATCCTGAAGCCCGACTCGGGCAGCCCAGGATGCTTCGAGCGAGCGATCTACTGCCGCCAAAAACGCCTGTGCATCCCTTGCTACACGATCGCTCGCCGTTGGGCCATAGATCGCCTATTGGATGACACACCAGACTTCATCGGCAGTCGCCTCGTCCATATGGTCTTCACCTCTCCGAAGCCGTATACACCAGCCGAAGAGCTGTTGTGGGTCAATATGGCGAAACTCGCCAAGTCAGCGATCCGGATGTCGATCACAGCCTGGAATCGTTGGACCTCTGGCATCGACTCAATCAACGCTTACGCACTCGGCATCCATGCCAAGGCCAGTCCTGACACGCAACTACTGTGGACGCACATCCATCTCTGCCTGCTTGTCGATGAGAATTGCAGAATCACTGGCAACGATTCGATCGAACAACNNCCCAGCCGTTGGTGATGACCACAGACCACGGAATCATCACGCCAGATAACCAATTCCGGTTCGGTCGGGACCAAGTAAAGGTCAGCCACGCAGTAAACCAGTTGGCCTATGTCACCCGATACACGGAAGATAAGGGCAAGGATACCCCAGAATCAGTCGCTAGACGTGATCGGTTGTTCGAGGCCGTCGAGCTCAAGTCGTCCCACACGATATCTCGACGCACTTCGCGCGGCAACGTGCTGAAGAAATCGCAGATGCCACACGAGTTCTGCCCGGAGCGTTTAGGCTGCAAGAACCTACGTGTAGTACTTTACTCGGGCGATTACGACGAGCGACCGGCAAACCAGATCGCCAAGACCAAGAAGCAACTTTTCTCGGAAGGTTTATCGATGCTCAAGAAGCAATTTCATATTTCTTACAACAAGAGCCGGAGGTAACCANNTGCCATCTCGCCAACCAGCCCACCCGCTCAACCGCTGGGCGCCCGTCTCCGAGTATCAGCGCAAACCCTGCACGCAGTTCGCCACTGTATTGGCCGATCCCGACTCGCATCGTCTGCATACCGTCTACATAGCCATTGCAAACTATTCGGAGCGCGTATGGAACACAGCGTACCCTGGGGTACCGAAATCCGCAGAGCATCCCATCATCGAAATCGAGTCATGGAAAAAAGCTATGGCAGAGTCTCTGCGAAAACACGACCATCGATCACCGGACGCCACAGCCCGCAACATCTACGAGCTCGGCATGACGCTGCATGTATGGCCGCTTAAGTTACGTCAACCGTCGCTCTTAAGCTGCTTAAGCATCGCTGCCAGGGCAATTCGCGCTCCGATTCAACTCGGGCATCTCGAGCGAATCTGCGTCGTCCTGAAATCGCATTACCACGGGATGACTGCCGAAGAACACCACGCTTGCTTTCTGTGGAATCAATTCCAAACAGGCGAACTGCTATCCGTCGCGATTGATCAAGAATTGTCTCCCAAGCAGCTTGAGATATACATCGCCAAGCTTCAAGGCAAACCGACTGCTGGTCGCCCACGTTGTGGCTAGCGACTGATTCCACAGCAATGGCGGACCGTGTGTTCATGAATCCGTTTTTAGGGAACGTTGTCCCATACATCGTTCGATGGCGCCGAGCCCGAATCATTCACGCATCCTGATGCCGCTCTGCACTCCATCGAATCGAGCAACGGACAAATCATTCAGCAAGATTGGCAAACTCTCCGACTAATAAATTACCCAAAAACGTTTTTCGGCAAAACCCATATTGTACATGCCGAGTTTGCATCGGCACCTGTGCCAGTGGCACTCCGCGATCACAGACATTGGTTCTTCGCCCATGAGGTAGTCCGAACAACCAATAGAGCGAGCATTTTTTGGTGGCACACCGTTTTTGGATTATTTGATTCACTCTGCTATCACCTATCGAGCGATCTACCTGTGTCGCATTTCCGTAATTTCATGAGGTGACAGAAATGAAAAAGAAACCCAATGGTAAGCCTACGTCCCAGCAGCGATCGATACAGCACATCCCAGCGAGTGAGTTGGCCGAATGGCCTGTGCATCCGCTGGCGGATAAGTTTCCGATCGTGCCCGATCAAAACTTAGAGCGGCTAGCCGATAGCCTGGCAATACAGCAGGAGCATCCTGTGATCGCTTGTCGCGGCATGATCATCGACGGGCGCAACCGTATTGCCGCTGGCCGACGTCGCAAACTGACGCTAAGCGTCGAGGTGCGTGACGACCTCGACGAAGCAGAGATCGAACAGTTGATTATCGCGTTGAACGTCGAACGGCGATCGATTCCAAAAGCGAAACTGGTCGAAGTGGCAGCTGAATACTACGACAGCCAGGACCCTAGCGAGAAGCGAAAATCTCTCGAAGAAGTTGCCAAGATGTTCGGCGTTGCGAGACGAACGCTTTGCCGGTACCGGGAAAAACAACGTAACCCGAACCAGCAAAAACCGTTTCGAATCTCGTTCGACAAAATCCCAAAGCAGCTACGCATCATGCCTATTGCACTTTCTGGCTTTCCTCTGCTAAAGACGCCTAACCGCAGACCGATCGTCTACAGGCAGTATCAGACTGAAATAATCGACCTGGCAACAGAGATGTTATCTGAGCCGGAATTGCAGCATCTGTGGGACTACTGGTTCGGCGACAAGACGCTCCCGGGGAGATTGGATCTGGATGAGAGCGAGCTAGAAGATGACGATCTGGATTCGATCGCGGATGGCGACGGCTGATCCAGGTGACTTTTTGAAAAATGAAACGCAGGCACATAGAGTCGGCGGGCGGG
>DNWZ01000564.1 GCA_003506095.1 Planctomycetaceae bacterium
CACAGATTCTGCTGACGAGGCAAAATAGTACAAGTATTTTCTGGTCATTGAACTCACTTGTCACGATGCTCGTTGTTGCGTTGGAAGTGGCGGCGCGACGTATCGCTGGCGATGTTTGACAGTTCGCAGGTCGATGCCTGCGAGGATCGATTGCAGCTCGCTGGGCGGTACGACGATGTGCTTGCCATCGCTGGTGCGCAGTGGCCGTTGAAAACAACCGCGTTCCAGTCGCTTCATCCAAATCGCTAGGCCATCGCTGTCCCAGTACAGGATTTTGATGCGGTTGCATCGCAGGTTGAGAAAGATGAACAAGCCACCTTGGCGAGCATCGGTCCCCAGGTCGCTTTTGATGATGCCAAAGAGCCCATCAAAGCTCTTCCTCATATCGACGGGTCCCGTGTGCAGATAGATCGGAACCTGCGGGTTTAGCGCGAGCATGATGTTCTCAGTTGAACGATGATCGTGTGCAACGAATCGATGGCTGCCAGCGGAACCAGAACGCTGATGTCGTCGCCCGCGAGCTTGATCTCGACAACAGCGGCTTGCGGAGGCGTGGTTTCAATCCGCAGGAAGGCTGGCGTGTTGCGGCGCGAGCCTGTTTCCGAGGTCGAGCCGCTCTGTCGTTCTGCGAGTTCTTGAGTGGTTGCATTCAACTTGCGTTTCCACTGATAGAACGACGCGACAGAGCAACCGGTGGTCTGGCAGAACTGAGCGACGGAGCAGCCAGACTTTTCGAACTCAGCCAGCCGTTTGGCCCAGAGCCGTTGCTTGGAGGAATGAGCGGAGAGGGTGGGAAGTGGCATGCGCATCAGCCTTGGCGGAGGTATGGGTTGGAATGTGCGCGTCTGTCAGTTTGCCGCGTCACACCGAAACCCTACCCGACAAATCAAGCCCCCACCCCCGCAAATCCCACCAAGCTCTCCGTACGCTCTCCACTGTGCCACCGCTCGGTTGATCAGCCGCGACTTGTTGAACGGACCGTCCGTGTCGTCGAGTTCAAACTGCACGGCGACAACGCCGAACCGGGCCGCGTAGTATCGCACCAGATCTCGAAGCCGGCCTGACGCAACGACTCGGGTCGCCAGGGGATGTACTCAACGAGGAATCGAGTGAGCTTCAGAGCGAGAAAGGGGAAACCGAGCGAACCCCCCCAGCAAAAATCGTTGTTCCTGCTCCTAGAAAAGGATTGACCCCCAGTTGGCGGGGCAATAGTCTCAGGGGGGCGACGCGGTACAAATTCCAAGCTGACCCGTCCGTGGCTCCGCGGATCAGTTCAACAAGGATTTATCGCTGCTCCGCGACGAGACGATAAATCCCTTTTCTCTGTCTCTTCAGATGAGGTTTTTTAAACACCATGCACGCTCTTTCGCTACACACCGTAATAGTACTGCTTCTCGCTTTACTTGGCTGCACATTGGAGGCTGACAAGGCGTCCGCCGCGGACGAAGATGGACTGAGAACGGCAACGGAAGAGCACGACAACAGTTTCGCGACAGTTTTTAACACTCCCGAATCCTGCTGGGACGCAATGCTGAGCGCAGAGGCGAATAAAGACGTAGCTGCCACACTGAGGTGTATGGCTGCCGAGGATCGTTTGGCTTTTCTCGGATCTCTTGTTTATCGACTCGATAGACTTATCGCGAGGCAAGCCCCACTGAACGAGAAAGCGACGGCGTTGCTAAAACGTCATGGACTTGAAGAGGTTGATATCATGGGCACGCTAGAAAAGATTGGCACTCCTTCTGCTACCGAAGGCAAAACGGTTTTCAAGGCGATTGGTCGCAAGATCAAGGACCAATTGGCTTTCGCCAAGGAGGCTTTAGAGCTATTGGCACCAGTCCCAAAACCAGACGACCATGAAACTCCTGCTCGTCGTGTCCTAAAGCTATCGAATGTGATCGTAAGCGGCGACACTGCGACCGGAGTAATAGTGGCGGACGGTTCGCTTGATGGAAGGCCTGTCTATTTTGTGCGGGAGGAGGGGTCATGGAGAGTGTCAGACAATCCAACGCCAACCGACTCGGACGCCAAGAACAGAGCCATGCCGTGAATTTGAACGGCCGATAGCGCGGCGACTGAAATAAGAATCTCTCGACGGTCGCCCGGTCAAGGCTTTTGTTTGCATCACCTAACTCCATGCACCAACTTGTAGCGTACAGGGGCAGGCTTCAGCGCAACTCCAATCTTTACGCTCCCGTTAGAGTCGACCATGAGCGAAACATTAATCGCAAATGGAGGTAGCGTATTATTTGTTTCATGGCTCTCCGGACGGCCGGAATTGCGATTCTCCTTTGCGCCAGAGCTATTCCGGGTGGATGTTCGATTCGCGTACTCGGAAGAGTTCTGCCTTTCACGCCGCTTCGTTGTGGCGACATTTTTGTACCGCGCGGGAATTGTGTCGCCGAGGCCTGTGACGCTGTCTCCCCGAGGGCAGTCCCCTATCGGTCGCTCCGGTTCACGGCATGGCCATCCGATCCAGACGGGGCTTGGGAGCTGCAATCCGGAAAGCAATTTACTACTTGTTGAGGACGATCGACAATGAATCCGCTAACCCCGCGGCCCGCCAAATATCGGAGATCCAGCTCGTCATCTGTATTATAAACCCAGACCTCGATCCCTCGTGTTTCCGCTGCCTCAACAAGCGATCGATTCGCGAAAATCACTGGCAATACAAGAACCTTGCATTCGACATTCTCGCACCGACGAATGACCTCTTGCGGAGCGAGAAGCACTCGCATCCGATTTCCAAAGTTTTTCCATAAAGCCGTATATCCCAACGAGTATCCACTGCCCTTGTATTCCTGTAAAATATCATATGTCCCAAACAGGATGACACGCTCTTTTGGAAGCCGTCTCTTAACCCATTCCAAAACCTGATCTTTGATTCCGTTTACTTTGACATCCAACACCCACTTTCGGTCGTGAGCATGAAATCTGCTGAAGACCTCGTCCAGCGATAGAATCGATTCGGGTGGATCAACAAGTACTTCTACATTCTGTAATTCTTCGAGGCTGAGTTCGGAAACCATCCCCTCGCCGGACGTCTTGGCGTCAATGGTTTCGTCATGAAAGGCCACTAAATGACCATCCCGAGACAATCGGATATCAATTTCAATCCAATCGACTCCGGCATCGATAGCCCGCTGAATAGCGTTTGCGGTGCTTCCAATGAGCAGATCGTGATTAGCTGATTCCAGGCCGGACCCTCGGTGTCCAATAATCACAGGACAAACCGCGATTCCATTATTCGGTGCCCGTTTCCATTGAAAACTGGCCAGACTCGGAAACGCCTGGTTCGAAAAATGAAATCGAGAAAACGAAAGGTAAAGCAACGTACCTACTGATACAAGTAGGAATGCGGCCGACACGATTGCGAGTCGTTTCCACTTGGGTTTTTTAAGGTGCATCAATGCCTATCGGGCAACCAAGGTGAACTGAGCCGCGGAGTTGCGACCGCGGTAACCTTCAGGATTGTACCGCCCCGCCGGACCGGTCAACAACTCGATGCGACAGTGAAGACGGCGAGCTGCCTGGACCGGGGGCGAGCAAGGGATTCTGAGCGTTTTATCATCGCGTTGAGACAGACATAGTACCGGTACCGCTTTGTCCCTCGGCCGGTGAAGGTGTGGACCATCGAGCTGTCACAGGCCTGGCACCGGAGCAGCCCCTTTAGCAGGGCGCCATGTTTGTTGGCCAGGTGGTTGCCGTTGCCGCCGCAGTTCCGGCTCAGCTGCCGGTGGACCTGCGCGAACACCTCGGCGTCCAGGAGCGAATCGTGCTCCCCATCAAAGACCTTCCCCGAAAGGAACCCTCTTCGTAGCAATACTCTCTTTTACTCACTTTGTAACGTGTTGCTAGACAGGGACTTAGTGAGTTCGATACCCTTTCGATGGCTGCTTCTCGGAAGCAACCCAATTCGAACTTGACGCATTTAGGTTAACAACCCGGAGGCTTTCCGTGTTTACCCACCGGTCGAGTTTCTCGTTTCAAAAAAAGACGACACGCCAGTTAACAGCCGCTGCGGCCAGAGATCGACGCTAGACCTCCTTTCCCCCTCCGGTGTGGGATCGCGCCGATTCGCTGATCATCGGTCCGAAGAAGCAAGCATGCGTTTTCGCCAGCGAGCTTGGCGGGCACCTGAGGTCGTATCGGGCCGCGGCGTGATTAGCGGAGTCGCCTGAAACCTGCAGCACCTCACCAACGCTCTTGCCGGCCGCCAGCATGGCGTCGGCGTCACGCAGCTTCTTGACCACCTGCTCGGTCGAGTGGCGTGTTCGTTTCTTGCTCAATGAAAATCCTCCAGCCGGAATTGGCTCTAGACTTTCATAACCTCTGGATCAAATTTTGGGGAGCATTCCAGATACGCTTCGGTCGGACGAACGGGCACGCCAGTTTGCATGCGGGCGTCGCCGGCACTAAGCTGGTCCTATGTCAAAGACCACCGAGCCCAATGCGATAAACGAGAACTCTATTCGCGAGTCTCGCCAGTTCAGCCTTCGTGGCTTGTTTGTGTTGACCGCGGTGTGCGGGTTTTGGCTTTTTATGCTCTCTGAATTGCGCAGCGAGCCGATGGCGATTGCCGTGCTTTGGTCGATCGCCATTGGTTCAGGCGTTGCCGCGCATCTCTTGTACAGCTACGTGTTTCGTTGGCGCGGAACAGTTTTGGTGAGTCTGCTTATCTTGCCTGCATTGAGCTTCATTGCCGTAGGACTGTATTTCGGAGTCGCCAATGACATCATCTTCTTGCTTACCCTACCGGCCGAATTTATTTCTAACCAAAGCTGGCCGGAACCCTTGTTTTCCACAATTCCGTACATCGCCAGTGCGGTGGTTCTCGCCGCAGCGCACCTGATTAAGCCCAGCCTGACCAATGCGATTGTCTCGGCAATGGGTATCTCCATTTGGTACGCACTTGCACTACTGATAGCGGCCAACGCCGGCTAATCTCCTTGATATCTCCATGTGTTTTAGCTCCCCGGCTAATACCCTCTTCGTACAAAGTTCTCTCTCGCGATGCAGCGAAATCAACCGTCAAGCTGACGTATCCGCCGCAGACGAGACCGGCCTGGATTTTACT